>NZ_JBQJIM010000054.1:0-30182 GCF_052078295.1 Crossiella sp. CA198 | reverse complement strand
TGAAGTACCAAGACCCGGACAAGCGTGAGCGGTCGAAGTCCTTCCCGGACAAGCAGTTGGGGCGGGCTAAGGAGTTCATGACCAAGGTCGAGAACGACAAGTATGCCGGGACCTACACCGACCCGAACGCAGGGAATGTGGAGTTCAAGGCGTATGCGGTCAAGGTGCTGGCCGCCCGGTCACAGGATGAGTCCACAGTGGACAACCTGGCCAACCGGATGAACAGTCAGGCGTACCCGTTCCTGGGCCGGAGACTCCTGTCCTCCTTCGCCACGCCGGAGTTGATCCGGTCGTGGCTGGCGTGGATGAACTCCCGGGACAAGCCTGTCTCTGCGGCGTATCAGCGTCAGGTGTTCGACCTGGTGTCCACGATCCTGGACGCGGCGGTGGTGGATGAGAAGATCCGCAAGAACCCGTGCAAGGACGCCTCGGTGCGGCCACCCAAGCCGATCATCCGGACAATCACGCCGTGGCCGGAGACCCGGTTGCGCAGGGTAGAGCTGGCCCTCCCGGCCCGGTTCAAGCCCTGCATCTCGCTGGGGGCGGGGGTGGGGTTGCGGCAGGGCGAGATGTTCGCCTTCAGCCTGGACAACGTCGACCGGAAGGAGATGGTGTATCACTGCACCCGGCAAATGGTCACCGTGAACGGGGTGCGCAAGTTCAAGCTTCCCAAGGGACACAAGACCCGTGTCGTCCCGCTGGGTCATGGCGTGCTGGATGGCCTGGACGCCTACGCCGAACTCTTCCCGCCAGTGGAGATCACGTTGCCGTGGGCCGAGCGTGACGGCCGCGAGAGCGAGACCGTCCGGGTGTTGATGGTCAACGATGCGGGTGATCTCTACACGCGGCAGGCGTTCAACAATGTGGTGTGGCGGCCAGCGTTCGCCAAGGCAGGTCTGTCCTATGTGGACCGTGAGGACGGGATGCACGCGCTACGGCACCTGTTCGCCTCGGCCCTGTTGGCGCTCGGGGTGACGGTCAAGGAACTGGCGGCCTACCTCGGGCACGCCTCCGAGGCGTTCACGCTCAAGACCTACACCCACTTGATGCCCTCAAGCTACTCCCGTGCCCGCCAGGCGGTGAACGAGATGTTCACCCCCCGCCGTTCGGCCCAGGCCGCCGTGGTGACGGCCTGACGGCCTGGTGACGGCATGATCTTGGTTCACCCCCGGAAAACAGGGGTGTATGCCCAGGTCAGAGGCGGTACGGCTTCCTGATGTACGACAACTGCAACAACCAGGGCCGCCCGGCCATCGAGCGCTACACCAAGATGCGCGATGCGCTGAAGAAAACCGGCCGCAAGATCGTCTACTCGCTGTGCGAGTGGGGCGAGAACAAGCCGTGGGAGTGGGGCAGGGAGGTCGGACATCTGTGGCGCACCACCGGTGACATCACCGACACCTGGGCCAAGATGGTCGACATCCTCAAGAAGAACGCGCCGCTGGACAAGTACGCGGGCCCAGGGCACTGGAACGACCCGGACATGCTGGAGATCGGCAACGGCGGCATGACCGACACCGAGTACCGCTCGCACTTCAGCCTCTGGTCGATCATGGCGGCCCCGCTACTGATCGGCGCCGACCTGCGCAAGGTCACCCCGGCCACCTTCGACATCCTGAACAACCGCGAGGTCATCGCGATCGACCAGGACAAGCTCGGCAAACAGGGCCGGGTACTGTCCAACAAGGACGGACGCTGGACCTTCGTCAAGCCACTGGCCAACGGCGATGTCGCGGTGGCGCTGTTCAACGAGACCGAGGTGGCCGTGAAGATCGGGGCCACCGCGGCCGAACTGGGCCTGCCCCAGCGCGCCGGGTACAAGGTGCGGGACCTGTGGCAGCACAAGAACTTCCAGACCGCGGGCGAGGTCGCCGCGGTGGTCCCGCCGCACGCCACCGCGATGTACCGGATCTCCGCCGGGCACGACTGGGCCTGGCAGCAGCCCGCGGTCAGCACCGGCCTGGAACTGGACTCGCCCATCCCCGGCATCCCGGCCAACCTCACCCCGGCCGGCCGCAGCTTCCAGGTCGGCGTCTTCGCCACCAACCTGGCCCGCACGCCGATCTTCGAGCCCAGGCTCACCCTGGCCGTGCCGCCGAAGTGGCACGCCCGGCTGGTACGCGCCGACCGCCGGTGGCTGCTGCGCACCGGGGAGACCGTGCGCGCGGTCTACGAGGTCACCGTGCCCGCCACCACACCCGACGGCTTCGCCAAGCTGCACAACGGACTGGAGTACGCCTGGGCCGGGGCGAACAAGGTGAAACTGGGCGGCGAACAGGAACTCATCGTGCCGCCGATGGTGCCCGGCACGATCAGCAGCCTCGGCGATGTGCGCTCGGCGGTGGAATCCGGCGGCTACGGCCCGATCGAACGCGACATGTCCAACGGCAGCTACCGGCCCAAGGACGGAAAACCGTTGACCATCAACGGACAACGCTTCGCCAAGGGCCTCGGCGGACACGCGCCCAGCACCCTCACCTACTACCTCAACGGCCGCTGCGACAGCCTGCGCACCACCGTCGGCATCGACGACGAACGGGACGAACGGCAGCTCGGCTCGGCCACCTTCGAGATCTGGGCCGACGGCCGCAAGGTCGCCGACAGCGGCCTGCGCACCTGGCGGGACGACGCGGTCCAGCTGGCCGCCGACCTCAAGGGCGCCCGCTACCTCAAGCTGGTGATCACCGACGGCGGCGACGGCGTGCAGTTCGACCGCGGCGACTTCGCCGACCCCGTGCTGACCTGCCACCTGTGAGGAAAACCTTGACCCGCAAGCGGTACGCACTCATCGGCGCCGGCCACCGGGCCTCGACGTTCCTGCACGGCCTGGCCGTCGAACACGCCGGGACGGCGGAACTGGTGGCACTGGCCGATGTCAACCGGACCCGGCTGGCCGCGCACAACCGGCGGCTCGCCGGGCTCGGCGCGGACCCCGTACCCGAGTACCCGGCCGCGGACTTCCTGACCATGCTGGACCAGGAATCCGTGGACACCGTGCTGGTGACCACAGTGGACAGCACCCACGACGAGTACATCGTGGCCGCGCTCAACGCGGGCCGCGACGTGATCACCGAGAAGCCGATGACCACCGATCCCCAGCGCTGCCAGCGCATCCTGGACGCGGTGGCGGCCACCGGCGGCGAGGTCACGGTGGCCTTCAACTACCGGTACCAGCCGGTGTTCGAGCGGCTCCGCGAGATCATCGCGGCCGGCGAGATCGGCGAGATCGGCTCGGTGCACTTCGAGTGGCTGCTGGACACCCGGCACGGCGCGGACTACTTCCGCCGCTGGCACCGGGACAAGGCCAACTCCGGCGGACTGCTGGTGCACAAGGCCACCCACCACTTCGACCTGATCAACTGGTGGCTGGACGCAGAACCCGCCGAGGTCTACGCCCAGGGCCGATTGTTCTTCTACGGCCCGGAAAACGCCAAGCTACACGGTCACGACCCGGCCCACTTCGCGCTGTCGCTGGACGAGGACCCGTGGCTGCGCGAGCTGTACCAGGAAGCCCAGCACGAGGACGGCTACCGGCGGAACCAGGACGTGTTCGCCCCCGGAGTGTCCATTGAGGACGATCTCGCGGTGCTCGCCCGCTACCACTCCGGGGCCACCCTGACCTACCACCTGACCGCCTACTCGCCGTGGGAGGGCGTGCGGGTGATGGTCAACGGCAGCCACGGCAGGCTCGAACTGGAGGTGGTGGAGGCTGATCCGGGCGGGCAGCCGCACGGCAGCCTGTGGCTGCGCAAGTTCTGGCAGCCACCACGACAACTGCCGATGTCCGCGGAGGAAGGCCATGCCACCGCGGACCGCCGGTTGTGCGCCGCGCTGTTCGGGCCTGCCGCCGAGGATCCCACCGGCAAGCGCGCCGACCACCTGGCCGGCGCGCGCTCGCTGCTGACCGGCTTCGCGGCCAACCGCAGCCTGGTCACCGGCACACCGGTGCGCACCACCGATCTGGGGGTTCGATTATGAGGAAACAGGCACTGTTAGTGGTGCTGGCACTGGTGTTCGGCCTGGCCGCCTGCGGTGGCGGCGCGGGCGACGGGGAAACCCGGCTGCGGTTCGTGTGGTGGGGCAACCAGGACCGGGCCACCCTCACCGAACGCGCGATCCGCCTGTTCGAGCAGCGCAACCCGGGGGTGCGGGTGGACACCACGTTCACCGCCTTCGGCGCCTACTGGGAGAAGCTGGCCACCGAGACCGCGGGCGGCAACCCGCCCGATGTGATCCAGCTGGACTACCGCTACCTCAACGAGTACGCCGGCCGCGGTGTGCTGCTGGACCTGGCGGGCAGTCTGGGCAAGGAGATCCGCACCGCGGACTGGAACCAGGGACTGATCGGCTCCGGCAAGATCAAGGACAAGCAGGTCGGGGTGCCGTTCGCGCAGAACGCCACCACCATCGTCTACGACCCGAAACCCTTCGCCGCCAAGGGGATCCCGGAACCGAGACTCGGCTGGACCTGGCAGGACTACCTGGCCCAGGCCACAAAACTCAGCGAGGGCCAGGTGGCCGGGGCAACCGATTTCGCCGGGACCGAGGACGTCTTCGAGATCTGGTTGCGGCAGCACGGAAAACAGCTCTACACCGCCGACGGCCAGTTCGCCTTCGGCGAGGCCGACCTGCGCGAGTTCTGGCAGCTGGCCGCCCGGTTCCGGGCCGCGGGCGCGTTCAACCACGTGGAGCTGACCTCCGGCCTCAACCAGGGCCCGGAACAAACCCCGCTCGGCCGCAGGCGCACCGCCACCGAACACAGCTACGACAGCATTTTCGGCGGCTACCACGCGATCCGGCCCGGCGAGCTGAAACTCGCGCCCTACCCCAGCGACGACCCGAAACAGCTCGGCCAGTACCGCAAACCTTCCCAGCTGCTCTCGGTGTTCGCCCGCACCAAGCAGAAGGCGGCCGCGCTCAAACTGGTCGATTTCCTGCTCAACGACGAGGAAGCGGGCAAGATCCTCGGCGCCACCCGCGGCCTGCCGCCCAACCTCAAGATCCGTGCCCAGGTGGCGCAGACCCTGCAGGGCGCGGACCGGCAGGTCTATGACTACGAGACCGCGCTGGACCCGCACCTGGGCGATGCCCCGCCACCCCCGCCCAAGGGCGACGGCGCGGTGTACAAGCTGATGCAGCGACTCAACGAGGAGATCGTCTTCGGCCGCAAGAGCATCGACGAGGCAGTCAAGCAGTTCTTCGCCGACGCCACGAGCCACCTCAGATAGCCCGCGTGTTGGCCGTTGTCGTACGCCGAGTTGGCCAAACTCGTACGGGTAGTTGGCCCTACTGGGCGTACCACTTGGGCCAACTCGACCGGCGGCGGTCCGGAACGGCCAACGTGGCGTACGAGTTCGGCCAACACGCGGGTTGGTTGGGCTGGGTGTGACGCGCCTCCCGCACCGGGAGGCGCGCACCGGCCATAGTGGGTCGCATGGTCGTGCTCGGTGCGCTGCTGTGGCTCTGCTCGGCGGTGCTGCGTGTGGGCGGGCAACTGGTGGCCGCCGCGGCCTGGGAGACGCCCTATTCCTGGGACCAGGACCTGCTCAGCCACCTGGGCAACACCGATTGCGGGCTGTTCCTGGAATCGCACGGACCCCCGCAGTTCGTCTGCTCACCGCTGTATCCGCTGATGAACACCGCGCTGGTGCTGGCCGGACTGGGCGTGATCGGCGGCACGCTGCTGTTGCGCGGGCTGTGGCCGGGTGGCTGGGCCGGCGGCACCGCGTACGTGCTGATGCTGACCACCGGCGTGCTGGAGGCGCTGACCGGGCTGGTGCCGGAGAACATCAGCCGCACCGTGCACCTGATCGCCGCGCTGCACCTGCCCATCGGCGGCATCGCGATCTTCCTGGTCAGCCTGGCGATCGTGGACCAGGCCCGCTGGATCGGCGCGTTCGGCTACCTGGTGGCCGGGGTGACGGTGATCGCCTCGATGCTGTTCTCCGCCGGGCAGTACTCGGTGCCGGTGCTCTACTTCGGGCTCGGCGCCGGGGCGATGGAACGGCTGGCGAGTTATCCGTTCACCCTGTGGCTGCTGGTGATCGGGCTCATCCTGTGTACCGGGCCAGGCCGTGCAGGATGTCGTGCCTGCTCACGATCAGACGCTGCTGACCCGCGCGCTGCATGAGCAGCTGCACAGCGAGGGCGCAGGAGGGCAGCACGTCGGCCAGCTGCGGATAGGGCGTGACCAGGGCGCGGCGGGTGTCCGCCGGCATGGTCAGCAGTTCCGCGGTGGCCACGCTGACCTCCTCCTCGGTGATCACCGCGTGGTGCAACGGCTGCTCCGGGCCCGGCCGGTCGCCCAGCACGAACGCGGCGATGCCCGCCACCGTCTCGGACACCCCGACCAGCCGCGCGGTCCGCCAGCCCGGCACTGCGGCCAGCGCGTGATCGACCACGAAGGTCATGTCCTGCCTGGCCTGCTCGATCTCGTCCTCGGTCGGCGGATCGTGCTGGAAGTAGCGCTCCGCGATGGCCGCGCAGCCCAGGTCCACCGAGGCGATGCGGTCCACAGTGGACGTTCCGAGGGCGAACTGGGTGCTGTGGTTGCCGATGTCCACCACCAGGTGGCTCACCTGCCCGGCGCCGGGCAGATCGCCCACCGCGCCGGCGAAGGCCAGTTCGGCGCATTCGGCCCCGGTCAGCGTGTCCGGTTCGACGCCGAGGGTGTCCAGCGCGATCGCGGCCAGCGACTCGTCCGCCCCGGTGCCGCACAACCGCACCCGGTGCACCTGGAGCCGGGCGATGACCTCGGCGTAGTCGGCCAGCACCGCGCGGGTCCTGGGCAGCGCCTCCTCGCCGGGGCACAGCGGCTCGAACCGCCGGGCGACCTCGGTCAGGCCCGGCCCGCCCGCGGCCGCCAGATCGGCGACCAGCAGCTGGATGGAGTCAGTGCCGCATTCGATGGCCGCGACCCTGCCCTGTGGCACCACAACTCTCCCCAGCACTCGACTGCTGCCGAGCCTAGGGATCTTGGTGAGCGACCGGACAGGGCAGAACGGGTGACGACAGTCACGCGAAACCGCCCCACTCAGCTGAGCAGGGACTCCGGGTCCAGCGTGTATCCCGTTTCGTCCACCAGCCGCCCGTCCTGAAGGAAGATCACCTGATCGGCCCACGCCGCATGGCGGGCCTCATGCGTCACCAGCACCCCCGCCGCGCCCGCGTCGCAGCGGGCCCGCAGCAGCCGCAGCACGGCCTCGCCGCTGTCGGAGTCCAGCGCGCCGGTGGGTTCGTCGGCCAGGATGAGCTGCCGCGGCCCGACCACCGCGCGCGCGATGGCGATCCGCTGCTGCTGCCCGCCGGAGAGCTGGTCAGGGAACAGGTCGCCGATGTCGGCGATGCCCAGTTGGGTCAACGTCTCCCGCGCCTCGGCGCGCGCCGTCCGGGCCGGAACCCCGTCCAGTTCCCTGGGCAGGGCCACGTTCTCCGCGGCGGTGAGCGCGGGCACCAGGTTGTACTCCTGGAAGACGTAGCCGATCGTGTTGCGCCGCAAGGCCGCCAGCTCGGCGGCGCGCAGGGTGGCCAGGTCCCGGCCGTTGATCAGCACGCTGCCCGCGGTCGGGGAGTCGAGCCCGCCCGCCAGGTTCAGCAGGGTGGACTTGCCCGAACCGCTGGGCCCCATCACCGCCACCAGCCGTCCGGGGTCCACCGTCAGGGTTACTCCGCGCAACGCGTGCACGCTGCGCGGACCGCTCCCGTGCCTGCGGTGCAGGTCGGAAAGTGCCAGCGTGGGCGGCCTGCGTTCTGCCATGGACAGCAGTCTGTCAGGTCGGAGTTGGCTGTCCAGATCGGGCTAATTTGGTCTAGACCTATTGACGGTTCGCCGGGTTGCGGGCAGGTTAGGGGCAGGTCACCGAGGACCTTGCGCCGCCAGAAAAACCCTCGCGGAGACGCGAGGGCGAGGCAGCTCCCCGGGGCCGGTCCCGCCGCGGCCCTGGGGAGCCGCCCCGCTCGGATGCTCAACCCGCCAGTTCCGCGTCGGTGATCCACGAGCCGTGGAAGCCGGACGGCACCCGGCGGGGCAGGTGCACGGACGCCACCGGTCCGGCCGCCAGGTCGGTGGCGTCCAGCACCAGCAGTTCCGAGGGCGCCCCGGTGTCACTGCTGCTGACCGACAACAACCACCCCGCGTCCTCGGTGCCGCCGTCGGCGGCGGGCACGAACACCGCCTCCCCCGGCTGCCAGGTCTCCGCGAGCAGATGCCGGTCGGTGGTCCCGTCCCGCAGGTCGTACTTCACGATCCCGCGCACCCCACCGGCCAGATTGCTGCCCACGGTGTAGACGAACCGGTGCGGCAACCCGGTGAGCCCGTCGTCAATGGTCGGAAACTCCACCGACTCCGCCCCCAGCGCCGATTCCCGCGCCGTCCCGCGCACCGGATCCAGCACCCACCGGTGCAGGGAGGTCGGCGCGCTGGCCTGGGCGTCGGTCAGCTCGGCGTGCCCCCCAATGCCGTGCCAGACCTTCTGGATCATCGCCGGGGTGTAGCGCACCGCGTCGAAGGTGATGGTGCCGTCCGGGTTCTCGGCCGCGTTGGCCACGTGGAAGACGTAGCAGGAGTCGACCTCGATCCACCGGACGTCGGCGCTGGACCCGTGCCGCGGCATCACCCCGATCCGCGCCGGGTAGTCGTCGTTCCAGGCGAACGGCATCCCACCGTCGGCCATCAGTTCCGGACTGGCGGTCATCGGCAGATCCAGCCACAGCACGTGGTTCGCGGTGATCGCGAAGTCGTGCATCATGCTCGGCCCGAGCACGTCGATCGGCGTGCTGCGGATGAGTTCCCCCGCCGCGGACAGCACGTGGTAGGTCAGGAACGGCGGCCGCAACGAGTACCCGAAGAAGTGCAGCTCCCCGGTGACGGGGTCTTCCTTGGGATGCGCGGTCATCGCGGTGGTGAGCTGCCCGCCGAAGTCGCAGGGGCCGACGGTGTCGAGGTCCGGGGTGAGTTCGTAGGGGAGTCCGGCCTCGACCAGGGCGAGGATGCGGCCGGCGTGCGGGATGACGTGGGTGTTGGCGGAGGTCGCGGTGAGGTCGACGGTGCCGTCTTCGCGGAGGTAGGGACGGTCGTCGCCGGTCGCGGCGGGGGTCTTGATCCAGCGATTCCGGTACCACTGCGCGCGGCCGTCGCTGATGCGGATGCCGTGGATCATGCCGGCGCCGGTGAACCAGTGACCGGCGGGGGAGCCGGGGAAGGGGTTGGGGCCGTTGCGGAAGTAGCGGCCGTCGAGTTCTGGGGGGAGGGCGCCGGTGATGGGGAGGTCTTGGGCGGTGTGTTCGTCGGGGACGGGGGCCATGGCGCCGGAGAGGTGGAGGGGGGTGGTGGTCATAGGTAATTTATGACGTGTCATTTTTGACATGTCAAGGGTGAAGGGTGAGCGGGAGCTGGCGGGGCTGGACTGGTCGGGGAGGCCGGACCGGGGGAGCGTCTAGGCTCGGGGCGATCTTGCGAGGTGAGGAACGGTTATGTCCCTGCGTCATGCCCTGCTCGGCATGCTGGCGCTGCGTCCCGAGGCCAGTGGTTACGACCTGGCCAAGCACTTCGAGGGCAGCATTGGCCGGTATGCCTGGAGCGCGCGGCACAACCAGATCTACACCGAGCTGAACAAGCTGGCCGAGGATGGGCTGGTCGCGGCCGTGGCGGAGGGGGCGCGCGGACGGCGGGACTACGTGGTCACCGAGGCGGGGCGGGCCGAACTCCAGGCGTGGCTGGGGGAGGGGCGGCTGGAGACGGTGAACACGGTGCGCAACAAGGCGTTGCTGCGGATCTTCTTGATCACCGCGTTGGAGCCGGGGGCGGCGCGGGAGTTGTTGCGGGAGGAGATCGCTTACAGCGAGCGGGAGATCGTGGCGATCGGGGCGGAGATCGAGAAGATCGAGGAGATGTCCGGGCCGGAGAACACGGCTTTCGGGCGGATCGCGGCGGAGTTGGGGCGGCGGCATTTCGCGGCGATCCGGGACTGGGCGGCGTGGGCGGTTGAGCAGCTTGACGATCTGGGGGATGCGGACGGGGCCGCGGGCGAGGTGGCCGGGTAAGCGGCAGGTGGGCGGGGCGCCGGGGGATTGGGTCTGGGCCTGCGGCGGGGTTACCTGTGGTCACTTTGGGTGAACTCTGGGTGGGTTGTGGGCCGTTCGACGTAAGAAATTCGCTCAAATCGTCAAATTGATGACGGTCTTGGAGTGGTTTGCTGGGAAAGTGGAAATAACGGACAGGTGAACAGAAGGAGGCCCGTGGACGCCGAGTTGGCCGCACTTGCCGAGGCGCACGGGGTGTCCACCTGGTACGAGGGCAGTGGGCGGCGACGGGTCGACATCGAGGCTGATGTTGTGGTCGCTGTGCTGGCTCAGCTTGGGGTGGACGCCTCTGATGCGGAGGCGGTTCGGGCGGGGCTGGCGGCGGCGCGGGCCCGGCGCGATGCCGGGGCGTTGCCGGGGACCTTGGTGCTGCGGGAGGGGCAGGAGCGGGCGCTGGGGCGTACCGCTGAGCTGATCCTGGAGGATGGGACCCGCCGGGTGTTGCCGGATGGGGTTCCGGGGGATGTGCCGTTGGGGTGGCACACGTTGCGGGTGGACGGCACGGAGATCACGTTGGTGGTCGCGCCGCGCTCGCTGCCCAGGCCCGCGCGGGCCTGGGGTTGGATGTTGCAGCTTTACGCGTTGCGGGGGAACGGGTCCTGGGGGGTTGGCGACCTCGCTGATCTGTCCGAGTTCGTGGAACTCGCGGGGGCCAGGGGGGCGGATGTCGTTCTGCTGAACCCGTTGCACGCGGTGACGCCGGTGCGGCCGGTGGAGGCATCGCCCTACTCGCCGTCGAGCAGGCGGTTCGCCAATCCGTTGTACCTGCGGATCGAGGATCTTGCCGAGTACCGGGCGGCGGAACCCGCTGTGCGGCTTGAGGTTGACGCGGTCCGGCCGGCTTCGGACACCCCGCTGATCAACTATGACGCGGTGTGGGAGAGCAAGCTCGCGGCGCTGGAAGTGTTGTGGCCGTTGGCTGAGCGGTCCGGGGAGCCGGTGGAGGCGGGCTTGCTGGACTTCGCCACGTTCTGTGCTTTGGCCGAGCGGCATGGGGCCCGGTGGCGGAGCTGGCCGGTCGAGTTGCGGCATCCGTCCTCGCCCGCGGTGGCGGCGGCCCGGGTTGAGCTGGCCGATCGGGTGGCGTTTCACGTGTGGCTGCAAGGGTTGTGCGCGCGGCAGCTGGGTGCGGTACAGGCGGCCGCGCGCGAGGCCGGGATGGCTGTGGGGCTGGTGCACGATCTCGCCGTGGGGGTGGCGGCTGAGGGGGCCGACTCCTGGGCGTTGCAGGATGTGCTCGCGGCGGGGGTGACGGTGGGGGCGCCGCCGGACGCGTTCAACCAGCACGGGCAGGACTGGGCGTTGCCGCCGTGGCGGCCGGATCGGTTGGTGGCCACCGGATATGCCGCTTACCGGGACATGCTGCGGGCGGTGTTGCGGCACTCGGACGGGATCCGGGTCGACCACATCCTGGGACTGTGGCGGCTGTGGTGGGTGCCACCGGGCGAATCGCCCAAACGGGGCGCCTATGTCCACTATGATCCAGAGGCGATGCTCGGCATCCTCGCCCTGGAGGCCGTGCGCGCCGGTGCGGTGGTGATCGGCGAGGATCTGGGCACGGTGCTGCCGCAGGTCACCGATTCCCTGCGGGCGCACAACGTTCTGGGCTCGGCGGTGTTGTGGTTCCAGCGGGATGCCGACACCACGGGTGAGCCGATGTTGCCGAGCGCGCGCTGGCCCGCGGAGACGGCCGCCAGTGTGTCCACCCACGACCTGCCGACGGCGGCGGGTTTCCTGCGTGGCGAACAGGTCCGGGTGCGCGCGGAGCTTGGCGTGCTCGCCGGGTCCGTCGAGGACGAGCGGGCGCGGGCCGAGGCTGACCGGGACGAGCTGATCGGATTGTTGCGCGCGGAGGGATTCCTTGGCGGGCAAGCAGAACCGGATGAGGAGGAGGTGGTGGTGGCGATGCACGCGTTCTTGGCCGCCACGCCCAGCCGGTTCGTGCTGATCTCGCCCTATGACGTGTTGCGTGAGCCACGTCAGCCCAACCTGCCGGGCACCGTGGACGTCTATCCCAACTGGCGGATACCGCTTCCCGCGACCGTGCGGGAGCTGTTCGAGGATCCGCTGGTTGATCGGATCATCAGGACTGTGAAGGAGGGTGTGGGTGAGCAGGACGACTGACGAACCGACGCCCGGCCTTTCCCAGGCGGTGCGGCTCGGCGTGCTCGACGTGGGGTCCAACACCGCGCACCTGCAAGTGGTGGACGTGTACCCGGGTGGCTCGCCCGCGCCGTTGCACTCGGTGAAGGCGCAGATCGGGCTGTCCGAGGACATCGACCGGCACGGGGTGATCAGCCCGGACGGGCTGGACCGGCTGGTGCAGGCGGTGCAGGAGTGCGTGGCCGAGGCCGAGGCCTACGGGGTGGCCGAACTGGTCCCCTTCGGCACCTCCTCGGTGCGGGACGCGCCGAACCGGATCGAGGCGTGCAAGCTGATCCGCCGCGCCACCGGCGTGGACATGTCCTTCTTCAGCGGCGAGGCCGAGGCGGGGCTGACCTTCCTGGCCGCGCGCCGCTGGTACGGCTGGCAGAGCGGCCGGATGCTGATGCTGGACATCGGCGGCGGCACGGTGGAACTGGCCATCGGGCGTGGCGAGGAGCCGGAGCTGGCGGTGTCGTTGCCGCTGGGCGCCTGGCGGCTCACCCGCCGGTACCTGAGCCAGGACCCGCCGACCGCGCAGGAGGTCAAAAAACTGCGGCGGCGGCTGCGTGAGGTGCTCGCGCCGACGATCGCCGCGTTCCGGGAGCAGCCGGATCCGCAGCTCGTGGTCGCGGTGTCCAAGATCTTCACCCAGCTCGCCAAGCTCACCGCGGCGCCGGAGGCCGAAGGGCCGCTGCTGCTGGAATACCGGGAGTTGCGGCGCTGGATCCCGAAGCTGGCCCGGATGACCACCGCCGAACGCGCCGCGCTGCCCGGGATCTCGCCTGCCCGCGCCCGCACCATCGTGGCGGGCGCGGTCCTCGCGCGGATCCTGCTGGAACTACTGGACGTGCCTCGCGTGGAGATCTGCCCGTGGGGTCTCCGGGAGGGGATCCTGTTGCGGCACCTGGACGACAGCAGCACCGCGCCCGCCAACGGCGAGAGCGGCGAGTAGCGTCGTCAGCGGCACCGCGGCGATGATGCCCAGGCTGCCCACCAGCGCACGCACCACCTCCTCGGCGATCGGGGCGCTGGAGATCACGTGCTGGCCGGGCATGCCGCGGATGGCGAAGAGCATCAGCAGCGGCAGCGCCACGCCCGCGTAGGCCAGCACCAGGGTGTTCACCGTGGAGGCGACGTGTGCCCTGCCGACCCGCAGGCCGGCGCTGAACAGCTTGGCGCGACTGGCATTCGGGTCGGCGGCGGCCAGTTCCCAGACCACGGTGGCCTGGGTGACGGTGACGTCGTCGAGCACGCCCAGCGCGCCGATCACCAGGCCCGCCAGCAACAATCCCTGGAGGTCGACGCCTTCCAGGTAGCCGCTGAGGAAGCCGACGTTGTCGCTGCCCAGACCGGTGATCCCGGCCAGTTCCAGTGAGCCGTAACCGAGCAGGCCGGTGAGGGTGAGGCCGGCGGCGGTGCCGAGCACGGCGACCGCGGTGCGCGCGTTGAAGCCGTGGGTGAGGAACAACGCGGCCACCATGATCACCGTGCCGCCGACCACCGCGACCAGCAACGGGTTGGCGCCGTGGATGATCGCGGGCATCACGAACTCGGTCAGCCCGGCCAGGCACAGGCCCAGCGCGCCGAGCGCGGCCAGTCCGCGCCAGCGGGACAGCGCGATCACGGCCAGGCAGAACACCAGCGCCAGCAGGGCCAGCGGCAGCGAGCGGTCCGGGCCCTCGACCTCGTAGCGCTCCCATTCGACCAGGCGGGTGGGGTAGTGCGCGACCAGCGCGGTCTGCCCGACGGAGACCTTGACGCCGCTGCTGCGCGGCACCACCGCGGACACGGTTGTGCCCGCGCCGGGGCCGTCGGTGAGGGCGAGGGTGGCGATGTCGCAGTCCTTCGGGGCGACCGTGCAGGGGATGAGTTCCTGCACGGTGCCAGCGCCGCGCGGCGCGTCGAGCACGTCCTGCACGATGCCGCCGCGGTCGGGCCACAGCAGCACCATGGCGGTCACCGCGAGGATGATCACCGGGGTGAGCACCCAGGCGACGACCAGGCGCACCCGGCGGGCCACCCGGGCGTCGGAGTCCACTGTGGACAGGTCGGAATCGGTCGCATGCTGTCCCATGCCGGGGAGTATGCGCGGCGCTCCGCCGGGGGTGCTGCCGGTGAGCTGGGGAAACCGCTGTTCAGCTGGTGTTGGCAATTCTCGGAACGGTCCGGGTTTCCGGATCTTCGGGCAGGTCGGGGAGCCGGGTGTTCCGGGAATACCGGTGCTGCGCGTTCCGGCCGTTGAAAGTGCGCGAGCGGGCAATACGGTGCGGTGGGAAAGCACCTCCCACCACCAGAAAGAGGAGCTGACCAGATGCGCCATCCCCTGGCCGCCTACGCGTTAGGCGGTGCCCTGCTATTGGGCCTGGGCGCGGTATCCCTTGCACCCCAGGCTACTCGTCCGGTCGCGGCACCGGTCGCGGCGGTCGCCGACCCGGCGGCTGACATCACCGTGGTCGCGGCCGGAGACATCTGCGGATCCAACTGCAAGGCCACCGCCGCGGTGGTCGGGCAGATCAACCCGGCCGCGGTGCTGACCGCGGGCGACAACGCCTATGACAGCGGCACCTTGTCGGAGTACCGGACGCGGTACGACCCGACCTGGGGCAAGTACAAGACGATCACCTATCCGAGTCCGGGCAACCACGAGTACAACACGTCCAAGGCGTCCGGGTACTTCGACTACTTCAACGGGGTCGGGGTCCAGAACGGCCGGGCCGGGGACCGGTCGAAGGGTTACTACGACTGGGAAATCGGGTCCTGGAAGTTCATCGCGCTGAACAGCAACTTCAGCAAGATCGACAGTGCTGCGCAGCTGACCTGGCTGAAGGAGCGGTTGCGCACCAACACCAAGCAGTGTGTGGCCGCGTACTGGCACCACCCGCTGTTCACCCTGGGCTCGCACAGCGGTGAGACGAAGGCCAGGCCGCTGTGGCAGGCGCTCTATGACGCCAAGGCGGACTTGGTGCTCGTCGGGCACGACCACAACTACCAGCGGTTCGCGCTGCAGAGCCCGGACGGCAAGGCGGATCCGGCCGGGTTGCGGCAGGTGCTGGTCGGGACCGGTGGCAAGTCGAACTACAACTTCAGCCGGACTATCCCCAATGTGGAGGCCAAGGACGCCAAATCACACGGGGTGCTGAAGCTGACGTTGTCCGGCACCGGGTACAAGGGTGACTTCGTGCCGGTGAGCGGACAGTCCTATAAGGACTCGTTCACCGGCAGCTGCCACCCGAAGGGTTAGGACCAGTCCCACCGCACCCGGTAGATACCTGGCGCGGGGTCGACCGCGGTGAGCTGGGCGGTGCGGCTGGCGCCGACCCAGAGTTCGGCCACCGTGTCCGGCTCGCCGACTGAGCGGCGGTAGCCACGGACGACCCGGGCAGGGAGGTTGCCCGGCGCGAACTGCACCTGGACGGACAGGTCCCGGACGGCCTGACCGATCCGCACGGTGTGTTCCGCGTCGGGCAATCGGCCGGGCAGGACGGTGTAGTCGAGCACGGTGAGTTCGCCCGCCCGCAACGGGCGATCCAGGAGGAGTTCCAGCACCCGGAAGCCGGTGGTGTCGTCGGCGCGCTGGCGGCCGGGGCGGCAGCCGCGGGATTCGGGCAGCTGCAGCGGCCCGGTGGGGTGGTCGCTGCGGAAGGCGACCAGGTACCGGTCCGTGTCGCGTTCGGCGCGCAGCAGGTGGTGATGGGTGATCGAGTGCAGTCTGCGGTCGGCGTCAACGGAGATGGTGAGATGGCTGGCCACCCGGCTGAGGTGGTGCAGGAACTCGGGGCGGGCGTCCAGGTGGGCCAGCGCGCGGGCCAGGCCGTCCGGGCGGGCCCAGGCCCGATCCGGCGGCAGGGTGCCGGAGCGGTGGTGCAGCCAGCGGCCGCGGGGGCGGCGGGGACCCAGCAGGGAGGTCAGGGCCTCGGGGTCGAGGCCGAGGATCTCCTCCAGGGTGCTGACGGCGAGCAGGGATTCCGGGCGTTCGGGGCGGGTGTGGCCGTGTTGCCAGTAGCTGAGCGCGGTTTTGCTGGCCGGGGTGCCCCGGGAGTGCAGGTGGGATTGCAGGCGGTCCAGGCTGAGGCCGGACTGGCGGACGGCCAGGCGCAGGGCGAGGCTGAACGGGCCGGTGCGGAGCGCCTTGGCCAGGCGGGTGGCGGTGGACTCCGGGTCGGCGGTGGTGCGGGTCGAGCGGGTGGCCGAGCTGGTGCGGGTGGCGGTGGCCGAGCTGGTGGCGGTGGTGTTGCTGGCGGTGGTGGGCATGACCCCTCCGCAGGGTGGCGGTTGGCGGTGGCGCGGCGGGTGTATTGCGGCGGGGGTCATTGTGCGTGGGTGTGCGGGCAGGGACAACGGTCTTAGGTTGGGTTAAATTTCACAGGAGCCAAGACTATTTCTTTTCAGCTCCCGCCGCCGGGCTACTTCACGTCGTCGGGTTCTTGTATGTGAACGCCAGTGGGCGATGTTGTGAATGATTTGCTTTTAAAGCATTCCGGCTCGCGACTAGCTGAGTTCCGCGGTAGTCATCGGCGCGGCCTGGACGGCCAGCAGGGCGATGTCGTCGTGGTCCCGGCCGTCCAGCCAGGCGTCGATGCGCTGCTCTACGCGGTGGATCAGGGTGCTGGCTGGCAGGCCGGCGAAATCGCGTAGCGCGGATCGCAGTCTTTCGCTGCCGAATAGTTCCCGGCCGGTGGCGCCGCCTCTGGCTTCGGTCACGCCGTCGCTGTACAGGACGCAGACTTCGCTGGGCGCCAGGGTCAGGCTTGTTTCGCCGAATCTGGCGTCGGGCAGGATTCCCACCAGTGCGCCGGGCACGTCGATTTCCTCCACGGCGCCGTTTGTGCGCACCACCATGGGGTTGGGGTGGCCGCCGCCGCCCAGGGTCAGGTCCAGTTCGCCGCTGGGTTCCGGGGTCATGGAGCCGACCAGCATGGTGGTGAACCGGTTGCCGCCGTGGGAGAGCACCGCCTGGTTCACCAGGTGCAGCAGGCGGGCGGGGGCGGATTCGACCAGGCGCAGGGCGTGCAGGGAGTGCCGGACGCGGCCGGCCAGGGCGGCCGCCTCCACGCCGTTGCCGCAGACGTCGCCGAGCAGGAACATCGCGCTGCCGTCGGGGCGGGGGTGCACCTCGTAGAAGTCGCCGCCCACCCGCAGCGGTTCGCGCGCCGGCCGGTAGCAGGCGGCCAGCACCGCGCCGGGCACCGAGGGCAGCGGTGGCGGGATCAGCTCGGCCTGCAGGGTGGCGGAGGTGTTGACCTGCTCGGAGTAGCTGGCGGCCTGGGTCAGGGCCAGGGCCGCCCGGGTGGTGAAGTCCTCGATGAGGGCCGCTTCCTCGGGCTGGAAGCCGCCTCTGGCCTTGCGGCGGGACAGCACCAGGACGCCCACGGTGCGGGCGTCGTGGGTCATGGGGGCGAGGAGGATCTGGCCGAAGCCCTCGGCGGCCTCGGGTAAGGCCCAGGCGGCGTCTGGCGGGAGTTGCGCGGGGTCCAGTTCGGTCGCGGTGCCGGTCAGCGCCTCGGCCAGGCCGGGAACGGTGCGCAGCACCCGGCGCCCAGCCCGGCCACGATCGGGCGGGCTGGCCGCGGCCGAGCAGCGCCACCACTCGAACAGGCCCCGGCGGGCGGGCAGCAGCACGGTGGCGCTGTCGGCCAGGGTGGGCACCGCGAGCTGGGCGATGGAGCGCAGGGTGCGGCCGCGTTGCAGTGAGGAGCCGAGCTGGCGGCTGGCCTCGGCCAGGAAACCCACCTGGGAGCGCTGTACCAGCAGCTCGGCCACGTGGTCGATCTCGTCGGTGACGTTGTGGATGTACCAGGCGTAGTGGGTCTCGCCCAGGCGGCGGTGGCGGGCCTTGAGCCGACGGCCGTCGTGCTGGAACTCGACCAGTTCGGTGTCCCTGGCCTGGTCAGCGGTCAGCGTGCGGATGTCCAGCTCGGCCAGCGAACCGCCAGGGTGCAGCGTGGGGAACAGGGTGCGGGCGGCCTGGTTGAGCAGGTGCACGACGTTGTGTTCGTCGTGCACCAGCACCGCGTCCTCGACCCCGTCCAGCAGCGCCTGCCACGTCCCCGTTTCCACGCTGGGGACGTGTGCCGTGGGCGGGCGGTCCGGGTAGCTCACCGCGAGCACTTCCCGTTCGCTGGAGGACAGGGATCGGGTGATCAGTCTAGCCGCGCCCGGTGGCCATGCACCGCTCGGTCGTGACACACGGCTCGGCATGGGAGGCTAGATGCTCGTAACCGATGACCGACTGCGATCGACACAGGACCAGGAGGCCGGCGTGGACGAGCCGTTCCTCGAGCGACTGCTCGATGCGATGGAGGACCTGCGGGATGGGAACTTCCGTCGACGGCTGGTGGCGGGCACCAACGGCACCTCGGCCCGGATCGCGGAGGTGTTCAACCAGGTCGCGGCGCGCAAGCAGTGGCTGATCGGGGAACTCGTCCGGGTGCGCCAGGCGGTGGCCGAGGAAGGTCGCCTGCACGAGCGGCTGGCCAGTGGCGACGGCGGCCCGCAGGGCGGCTGGGCGCAGGCCATCGACGAGGTCAACGAGCTGATCGCGGACCTCATGCAGCCCACCGAGGAACTCAGCCGGGTGCTGGCCGCGGCCTCCCAGGGCGACCTGTCGCAGCGGATGACCGAGCAGACCGAGCGGCGGCCGCTGCGCGGTGAGTTCGCCCGGCTGGCGACCACGGTGAACGGGCTGTTGTCGCAGCTCTCGCTGTTCGCCTCCGAGGTCACCAGGGTCGCCCGTGAGGTGGGCACCGAGGGCAAGCTGGGCGCGCAGGCCGATGTGCCGGGCGCGGCCGGGCAGTGGCGGGCGCTGACCGACTCGGTGAACCTGATGGCCTCCAACCTGACCAGTCAGGTGCGGGACATCTCCTCGATGGCCGGGGCGGTGGCCAACGGCGACCTGACCCAGCAGATCACGGTCAACGCCAGTGGTGAGGTGGCGGCGCTGGCGGACACGCTCAACTCGATGACCGGCACGCTGCGCACCTTCGCCGGCGAGGTCACCAGGGTCGCCCGCGAGATCGGCACCGAGGGACGGCTGGGCGGTCAGGCCCAGGTGCCGGGCGTGGCGGGGACCTGGAAGGACCTCACCGAGAACGTCAACTTCATGGCGCAGAACCTGACCTCGCAGATGCGCAACATCGCCGAGGTGACCACCGCGGTGGCCACCGGCGACCTGAGCCGCAAGATCACCGTCGAGGTCTCCGGCGAGCTGCTCGGGCTGAAGAACACCGTGAACACCATGGTGGACCAGCTGTCCTCGTTCGCCGATGAGGTCACCCGGGTCGCGCGTGAGGTCGGCACCGAGGGCATCCTCGGTGGTCAGGCGCAGGTGCCCGGTGTCGCCGGGACCTGGCGGGACCTCACCGAGTCGGTGAACTTCATGGCGAACAACCTGACCTCGCAGGTCCGCTCGATCGCCGAGGTGACCACCGCGGTGGCCAAGGGCGACCTGGGCAAGAAGATCACCGTGGACGCGCGCGGGGAGATCCAGGAGCTGAAGAACACCGTGAACACCATGGTGGACCAGCTCTCCTCCTTCGCCGATGAGGTCACCCGGGTCGCGCGCGAGGTGGGCGGGGACGGGCGGCTGGGCGGTCAGGCCCAGGTCGCCGGGGTCGCGGGCACCTGGCGGGATCTGACCGACAACGTGAACTTCATGGCGAACAACCTGACCTCGCAGGTCCGCTCGATCGCCGAGGTCACCACCGCGGTGGCCAAGGGCGACCTGACGCAGAAGATCACCGTGGACGCCCGGGGCGAGATCCTGGAGCTGAAGAACACCATCAACACGATGGTGGACCAGCTCTCCGCGTTCGCCGACGAGGTCACCAGGGTCGCCCGCGAGGTGGGCACCGACGGCAAGCTGGGTGGTCAGGCGCAGGTCCGCGGGGTGGCGGGCACCTGGAAGAACCTGACCGACAACGTCAACGTGATGGCGGACAACCTGACCGTGCAGGTCCGCTCGATCGCCACGGTGGCCACCGCGGTGGCAGGCGGCGACCTGTCCAAGAAGATCGCGGTCGAGGCCAAGGGCGAGGTCAACGCGCTGGCCTCCACCATCAACAGCATGGTGGACACGTTGCGCGCCTTCGCCGACGAGGTCACCCGGGTCGCCCGCGAGGTCGGCACCGAAGGCATCCTCGGTGGTCAGGCCACCGTGCCCAACGTGGCCGGGACCTGGAAGGACCTCACCGAGAACGTCAACTTCATGGCGGACAACCTGACCGCCCAGGTCCGCAACATCGCCATCGTCACCACCGCGGTGGCCAAGGGCGACCTGTCCAAGAAGATCGACGTGGACGCGCGCGGCGAGATCCTGGAGCTGAAGACCACCGTCAACACCATGGTCGACCAGCTCTCCTCCTTCGCCGCCGAGGTCACCCGGGTGGCCCGCGAGGTCGGCACCGACGGCAAACTCGGCGGTCAGGCCCAGGTGGAAGGCGTCGCGGGCATCTGGCGGCGGCTCACCGAGAACGTGAACCAGCTGGCAGGCAACCTCACCACCCAGGTCCGCGCCATCGCCGCGGTGGCCACCGCGGTCACCGCCGGTGACCTGACCCGGCAGATCACCGTCGACGCCGAGGGCGAGATGGCCGATCTGAAGGACAACATCAACCAGATGATCGGCAACCTGAAGGCCACCACCACGGCCAACCGGGAGCAGGACTGGCTCAAGACCAACCTGGCCAGAATCACCTCATTGATGCAGGGACAGCGCGACCTTGCCACCGTGGCACAGCTCATCATGAGTGAGCTGACCCCGGTGGTGTCCGCGCAACAGGGCGCGTTCTTCCTCGCCAGGCAGCTGGCGGAGGAGGACACGGTGCTGGAGTTGACCGCGGGCTACGGCTACCGCGCGCAGGCCGAGGAGCCACTGCGGTTCGGCCTCGGCGAATCGCTGATCGGCCAGGTCGCCATCGAGAAGAAGACGATCATGGTGTCCGGGGCGCCGCCGGACTACCTGCGGATCAGCTCCGGCCTGGGCTCCACCGCGCCGGTCAACGTGGCCGTGCTGCCGGTGCTGTTCGAGGGCAGCACCCTGGGAGTGATCGAACTGGCCTCGGTCAGCGAGTTCACCAGCGTGCACCAGGACCTGCTGGAACAGCTGCGCGACCTGATCGGCGTCAACGTCAACACCATCCTGGCCAACTCGCGCACCGACCTGCTGCTGGCCGAGTCCCAGCGCCTGGCCCAGGAACTGCGCGCCCGCTCCGAACAGCTCCAGGCCCAGCAGGAGGAACTCCAGCGCTCCAACACCGAGCTGGCCGAGAAGGCCACCCTGCTGGCCACCCAGAACCGCGATATCGAGATCAAGAACATCGAGATCGAACGCGGCCGCCAGGAGCTGGAGGAACGCGCCCAGCAGCTCTCGCTGGCCTCCAAGTACAAGTCGGAGTTCATGGCCAACATGAGCCACGAGCTGCGCACCCCGCTGAACAGCCTGCTCATCCTGGCCAAGCTGCTCGCGGACAACCTGGAGAACAACCTCACCGACAAGCAGGTCGACTACGCCCGCACCATCCACGACGCGGGCAGCGACCTGCTCCAGCTGATCAACGACATCCTGGACCTGACCAAGGTCGAGGCCGGGCACCTGCTGCTGCAACCCGCCGAGGTGGCCGTCACCGAACTGGTCCGCTACGTCGAGGCGCTGTGCCGCCCGCTCACCGTGGAGAAGGGCCTGGACTTCGCCATCCTGGTCGACCCGGCCGTGCCCGAGGTGCTGCACACCGACGAGCACCGGCTGCAGCAGATCCTGCGCAACCTGCTCTCCAACGCGGTCAAGTTCACCCACGAGGGCCGGATCCGGCTGGAGATCCGCAACGCCGACGTGGCCGAGGTGCGCCGCTCCGCCCTGCGCGGACAGCGCTCGCTGGTCGCCTTCGCTGTGCAGGACACCGGCATCGGCATCGCCGCGGACAAGCTGGGCGTGATCTTCGAGGCGTTCCAGCAGGCCGACGGCACCACCAGCCGCAAATACGGCGGCACCGGCCTCGGCCTGTCCATCAGCCGGGAGCTGACCGACTTGCTGGGTGGTGAGCTGCAGGTGCGCAGCGCGCCGGGGCACGGCTCCACCTTCACCCTGATCCTGCCGGTCGAGCCCGCGCACGAGATCACCGTGCCCGCGGTGCGGGTCGAACCGCCGGTCGAGCCGGTGATCCGGTCCCTGACCGCGGGGTCCGGCGAGGAAGACCCGTTCGAGGACGAGATCCCGGCGCCGCCGCGGGCGCCGCTGCCGGTGCAGGTGCGCCTGCCAAGGGAGGACCGCGGCAGCGAGACCCCGATCCGCTTCCACGGCGAGAAGGTGCTGGTCGTGGACGACGACCTGCGCAACGTCTTCGCGCTGACCAGCGTGCTCGAACTGCACGGACTGCACGTGGTCTACGCCGACAACGGGGTGGCCGGGGTGCGCGCGCTCGAACAGTACGACGACATCGCGCTGGTGCTGATGGACATCATGATGCCCGAGCTGGACGGCAACGCGACCATGGCCGCGATCCGGGAGATGTCGGCCTATGAGGACCTGCCGATCATCGCGGTCACCGCGAAGGCGATGAAGGGCGACCGGGAGAAGAGCCTGGCCTCCGGAGCCACCGACTACGTGACCAAACCGGTGGACACCGAGCACCTGATCCGGTTGATCGCCGGCTACCTCGACACGGACACTGATCCACTCGGCATCGAGGCTTAGCATCGGAACCCAGTGGGTAGACGACACTGGGGAACGTGCACGCACCACCTTTGGGGCACTGAACGTGACAGAGCAACTGGGCGACCCTCAAGAAGGGGTGTCCCGGAACGTAGGGCTGACCGCGCTCGCCGCGTTCGAGTCGGCCCCTTTGCTGGTCTGGCTGGTCGACGGGCTGCGCAACCTGCCCCTCGGCGCGAACGCGGCCGCCCGCGCGCACGGCGCCGGGCCCTTCGGCGGTCCGGAACTCCGGGCCGCCGTCACCGAGGCCGCGCTCACCGGTCAGGCCACCCGGGTCACCCTGGAACTGCACGCCGGCGCGGTCACCCCGCTGCTGGGCGGGGACTCCGCGGTGCTGGTCGTGCTGGCCGACCTGGCCGAGGCGCTGCGCCCCGGCACGGAGGCCGCCGAGGCGCACACCGTGCCCGGGGTGGCGGTGGCCGGGGTGCACCGGGTCAACGCCAGCCTGTCCGCCACCGCCGGCGACTTCTACGAGGCCATCCCACTCGACGGCGGCCGGATCGCGCTGGCCGTCGGGGATGTCGGCCAGGGCGAGGACACCTCGGGCGCGATGACCCGGCTGCGCGGCGCGCTGCTGGCCTACCTGCTGGCAGGCATGGGCGTGGAAGAGGTCATGGCCAACCTGGGCCGCTTCGCCGGGCGCACCGCGGGCGCGGCGGGCAGCACCGCCAGCCTGGCCGTGCTCGACCCGGGCAGCCTGCGCCTGGACTACGTCACCGCGGGGCACCCGCCGCCGCTGCTGATCGGCGCCGACGGCGGCAGCCGGGCGCTGGCCCGCACCGGCGGCGCCCCGCTGGGCTACGGCGACGGCGCCTACCGCGCGCAGACCGCCCAGCTCGTCGCGGCCGACACGGTCCTGTTGCACACCAACGGACTGCTCTGGCTGCCCGGCCCGGACGCCGAACGCAACGCGCACCTGCTGCTGCGCCGCGCCGGAGCCCGGCTCACCGAGTCCGGGCTGACCGTGGAACAGGCCGGGCGGGCCATCATCGAGGACCTGGCAGGCTCCCGGCAGCTCCGCGACGAGGCCGTGCTGCTGGCCGCCCGGCTGCGGCCGAGCGTGCCCGCGCCGCTGACCATGATGGTGCCCGCGCGGCCGGACCAGCTGCGGCCGGTGCGCAGGCAGTTCCAGGACTGGCTGAGCGCGGCCGGGGCCAGCCAGCAGGACGTGGAGATCCTGCAGCTCACCTCGGGTGAGGCGATGACCAACGCGATCGAGCACGCCTACCCGCCGGGCACCGCGGGCCAGGTCGAGTTCCGGGCCCGGCTCGACCCGGACGGCACCGTGCAGGTCGACATCACCGACCAGGGCGGCTGGGTCGCGCCCCGGCACGACCGCGGCTCCCGCGGCCGCGGCCTGCTGCTGATGCGGCAGTGCGTGGACGAACTGCGGGTGTCCCCGACCGGACACGGCACCTCGGTCTGCCTGCGGCACCGGCTGCGCGGACTGGACGTGGCCGAGCACGACGACGGCCCCGGCGCCGGATTCGGCGCGCCGCAGGAGGCCAGCAGGCTGCCTGCGGGCGCGGACCTGCGCACCGCCTACGTCGGCGAACGGGTGCACGCCTGGCTCTCTGGCGAGCTGGACGGCGCGGCCACCGAGGTGCTCGGCCGCCAGCTGGCCAACCTCACCTGCGGCGGCACCGTCCCGCTGTCGGTGGACCTGTCCCAGGTGGGACACCTCTCCAGCGCCGGGGTGACCCTGCTCTTCGAGCTGGCCCACCAGGCCAGCACCGCGGGCTGCCGCCTGCACGTGCACGCGGCCACCGGCAGCTCGGCGGCGTACGTGCTGGCCAACACCGGCCTGCACGCGGTGGCCGAGGTGATGGTGGTGGCCAGTCAACCGGACGAGCCCGAGCGCAGCCCCGCGGCAGGCATTCCCCCGAGTTGACGAGCAGGGCCTGCTGCCGACGCGGTGCGCGGCGGTCTAGGGTGGCAAGCAGCGCGCGAGTGAGGGACAGGGGAACCGGAGTGGAGCAGCCGGACGTCGTGGAGCCGCACGGCTCCAACGCCACGGGCAGTGGCGCACCGATCCTGCCCCCGTACGCCGAAGGCGACCCAGAAGAGCTGATCAGCCTGGAAGTGCGGACCGGGGACGCGGACACCGCGGTGGTCGCGGTCAGCGGCGAGGTCGACATGTACACCGCGCCGCTGCTGGAGGACTGCCTGCGCACCGAGTCGGTGGCCGCCAGCCGCAGGCTGGTGGTAGACCTGTCCCAGGTCGACTTCCTCGACTCCAGCGGCCTGGCGCTGCTCGTGCAGGTGCACCAGCAGGCCAAGGAACAGGAACGCGAACTGCGCGTGGTCTGCGTCGAGGGCATCGTGAAACGGGCCATCACCAGCACCGGCCTGGACAGCACCCTGGCCCTGTACGCCGACGTGACCTCAGCCAGCGACTAACCCCACCCCCGGCGTGTTGGCCGAACTCGTACGCCGAGTTGGCCAAACTCGTACGCCGAGTTGGGCCAAGTGGGTCCGGAACGGCCAACTCACCGTCCGGAACGGCCAACACGGCGTCCGGAACGGCCAACACGGCGTCCGGAACGGCCAACACGGCGTCCGGAACGGCCAACACGGCGTGAGTGTTCAGGCGCTCAGCAGGGCCTCCACGCCGCGGGGGAACACCGCGTCGCGCACGTACTCCAGGACCGTGTCCCGGAAGGCCGCCGCGGCGTTCGTCAGCGCCACATCGGTGCGGTGCGCCAGCGCGATGGTGCGCGGGATCCCCGGCGGCGCCAGCGGCGTGGCCCGCAGGCCTGGCCGGTTGACCAGCACCAGACTGGGCACCAGGGCCAGGCCGAGCCCGGTCTCCACGAACCGCAGCACCGCGTCCATCTCGCCGCCCTCCACCGCGAAGCGTGGTTCGATCCCGGCGCGGCGGCAGGCGGCCAGGGTGGCCTCGCGTAGGTCGTAGCCGGGGCGGAACATCACCAGTTCCCGCGCGGCCAGCTCCTCGATCTTCAGGTGGGTCCACCGGGTCAGCGGCTTGGCGCTGGCGGGGCTGGCCACGACCAGGGGTTCGCGCAGGATCGGCGTGGTGGTCAGCGCGGGTTCCGCGCCGCTGCCGGGCACGATGATCAGCGCCAGGTCCAGTTCGCCGCGGGTGAGGTCCCGGACCAGGTCTTGCGAGCCGCTTTCCTGCACGATCAGGCGGATGCCGGGATACCGGTCGCGGAAGCGGCGCAGCACCTCGGCGACCAGGCTCACGCACATGCTCGGCGTCGCGCCCAGGCGGACCCGGCCGCGGCGCAGGCCGACGAGTTCCTGGACCTCCAGCCGGGCGGTGTCCACATCGGCCAGGATGCGCCGGGCCAGCGGCAGCAGCGCCTCGCCCGCCGGGGTGAGCGCGATGTTGCCGCGGGCGCGGCTGAACAGCGGCGCGCCCAGCTCCTCCTCCAGGACCTTGATCTGTTTGGAGAGTGAGGGCTGCGCCACATTCTGCAGGTCGGCGGCCTGGGTGAAGTGCCGGGTCTGCGCGACCGCCAGGAAGTACCCGAGCTGCTGCAAGTTCATTTCGATAGCGTACGGCTATCGAGTCCAGCCATTCCATATATTGGACGACTCATCGCAGCGCTCCTACCGTCGATCTATGGCTGTTCCCAGCTTGACCACCGCCGTCCCACCACGGACGCCGACCGGCCGTGTCCGCCGGTCGCCCCGGATCTCCTCGGTGATCCTCAAGGCCGTCATGGCCGTGACCGGACTGGCCCTGTTCGGCTTCGTCGTGGCGCACATGGTCGGCAACCTCAAGATCTTCTTCGGCGCCGGGTCCTTCGACAGCTACGCGCGTTTCCTGCGTACCGTCGGCGAACCGCTCATCCCGGAGCGCGGACTGCTCTGGATCATGCGGATCGGGCTGCTGGTCGCGGTCTTCGCGCACATCATCGCCGCCACCATGCTGGCCCGCCGCGCCCGCAGGGCCCGCCCGGTGCGCTACCACCACCGGGCCAAGGTGCAGGGCAGCTACGCGGCCCGGACCATGCGCTGGGGCGGGGTGATCATCGCGCTGTTCGTGCTCTACCACCTGATGGACCTGACCCTGCTGTGGCTCAACCCGCACGGGGTGCACGGCGAGGCCTATAACAACGTCACCTCGGACTTCCAGCGCTGGCCGGTGGTGCTGGTCTACACCCTGGCCGTGCTGACCCTGGGCTTCCACCTGCGGCACGGAGTGTGGAGCGCGCTGCGCAGCCTCGGCCGCGGCCGGGCCCGCACCGAGGCGCGGCTGCGGCTGATCGCGCTGACCGTGGCGGTGCTGATCTGCGCCGGATACCTGTCCGTCCCCTTCGCTGTGCTGACCGGGTTGGTGAGCTGACATGAGCTATTTCGTCGAGGGCGACCCGATCGCCGACACCCGGGCCCCAGACGGCCCGATCGAGAGCCGCTGGGAACGCCGCCGCTTCGGCGCGCGGCTGGTCAACCCGGCCAACAAGCGCAAGCTGAGCGTGATCGTGGTCGGCACCGGCCTGGCAGGCGGTTCGGCCGCGGCCACCCTGGCCGAACTGGGCTACCGGGTCAGCTCCTTCTGCTACCAGGACAGCCCGCGCCGGGCGCACAGCATCGCCGCGCAGGGCGGGATCAACGCGGCCAAGAACTACCGCAACGACGGCGACAGCGTGCACCGGCTGTTCTACGACACGGTCAAGGGCGGCGACTTCCGCGCGCGGGAGTCCAACGTGCACCGGCTGGCCGAGATCAGCACCCAGATCATCGACCAGTGCGTGGCCCAGGGCGTGCCCTTCGCCCGCGAGTACGGCGGCCTGCTGGACACCCGCTCCTTCGGCGGCGCGCAGGTGGCCCGCACCTTCTACGCCCGCGGTCAGACCGGACAGCAGCTGCTGCTCGGCGCGTACCAGGCGCTGTCCCGGCAGATCCACGCCGGCCGGGTCACCATGCACCCGCGCACCGAGATGCTGGACCTGATCGTGGCCGACGGCCGGGCCCGCGGCATCGTGGTCCGCGACCTGGTCTCCGGGGAGGTCTCCACCCACTTCGCTGACGCGGTGGTGCTGGCCACCGGCGGCTACGGCAACGCCTTCTACCTCTCCACCAACGCCAAGGGCTGCAACACCACCGCGATCTGGCGGGCACACCGGCGCGGCGCGCTGTTCGCCAACCCCTGCTACACCCAGATCCACCCGACCTGCATCCCGGTCAGCGGCGACCACCAGTCCAAGCTGACCCTGATGAGCGAGTCGCTGCGCAACGACGGCCGGGTGTGGGTGCCGCAACAGGCCGGGGACACCAGGCCGCCCAACGAGATCCCCGAGGACGAGCGCGACTACTACCTGGAGCGGATCTACCCCAGCTTCGGCAACCTGGTGCCGCGCGACATCGCCTCCAGGGCCGCGAAGAACGTCTGCGACGCCGGCCGCGGGGTCGGACCGGGCGGACTGGGCGTGTACCTGGACTTCGCCGACGCGATCCGCCGCCTCGGCCGGGACGCGGTCTCGGCCAGCTACGGCAACCTGTTCGAGATGTACCAGCGCATCACCGGCGAGGACCCGTACTCGGTGCCGATGCGCATCTACCCCGCGGTGCACTACACCATGGGCGGGCTGTGGGTGGACTACGACCTGCGCAGCACCATTCCAGGGCTGTTCGTCATCGGCGAGGCCAACTTCTCCGACCACGGGGCCAACCGGCTCGGCGCGAGCGCGCTGATGCAGGGCCTGGCCGACGGGTACTTCGTGCTGCCCAACACCATCGGCGACTACCTCGCCGACGGCCCGTTCGAGACGGTGGACGCGGAGCATCCGGCCGCGGTGGACGCGGTCGCCGGGGTGAAGTCCACTGTGGACAAGCTGCTTTCGGTGAACGGGACGAGAACAGTGGATGACTTCCACCGCGAACTCGGTCGCCTGATGTGGGACCACTGCGGCATGGAACGCAGCGAGGAGGGCCTGCGCAAGGCCCTGGACCGCATTCCCGAGCTGCGCGCGGAGTTCTGGCGCGAGGTCAAGGTGCCCGGCACCGGCGAGGGCCTCAACCAGGCACTGGAGAAGGCGGGCCGGGTGGCCGACTTCTTCGAGCTGGCCGAACTGATGTGCGTGGACGCGTTGCACCGCACCGAATCCTGCGGCGGCCACTTCCGCGCGGAGAGCCAGACCCCCGACGGCGAAGCCCGCCGCGACGACGAGCAGTTCAGCTACGTCGCCGCCTGGGAGTTCGCCGGCGCGGGCCAGTCACCGGTGCTGCACAAGGAAAACCTCGCCTTCGACCACGTCACCCCCAGCCAGCGGAGCTACAAGTGAGACTGACCCTCAACATCTGGCGCCAGACCGGGCCCGAGGACAAGGGCAGGATGGTGCGCTACCAGCTCGAAGAGGTCTCCGAGGACATGTCCTTCCTGGAGATGCTCGACGTGCTCAACGAGAAGCTCACCCTGGCCGGGGATGAGCCGGTGGCCTTCGACCACGACTGCCGCGAGGGCATCTGCGGCATGTGCGGCATGATGATCAACGGCATCGCGCACGGCCCGGAGAAGGCCACCACCGCCTGCCAGCTGCACATGCGCCACTTCGACGACGGCGACTCCATCACCATCGAACCCTGGCGGGCCGCGCCGTTCCCGGTGGTCAAGGACCTGGTGGTGGACCGCAGCGCCTTCGACGAGATCATCCAGGCCGGCGGCTACGTCAGCGCCCCCACCGGCAGCGCCCCCGACGCGCACGCCACCCCCGTGCCCAAACCCGACGCCGACACCGCCTTCGAGGCCGCCGCCTGCATTGGCTGCGGCGCCTGCGTGGCCGCCTGCCCCAACGGCTCCGGCATGCTGTTCACCGCCGCCAAGGTCACCCACCTCGGCCTGCTGCCGCAGGGCCAGCCGGAACGCGACACCCGGGTGATCAACATGCTCAGCACCCACGACGCCCTGGGCTTCGGCGGCTGCACCAACGCGGGCGAATGCACCACGGTCTGCCCCAAGGGAATCCCCCTGGAATCGATTGCCCGCCTCAACGCCGACTACCTCAACGCCAAGCTCCGCTAACCCCTCCCCGGCGTGTTGGCCGTTCTCGTACGCCGAGTTGGCCCAAGTGGTACGGGTCTTTGGCCCAAACGGGACGCCGAGTTGGCCCAACTCGGCGGCTGCCGGTCCACAACGGCCAACGTGGCGTACGAGTTGGTGGTTTCTAGCGGTTGTTGCGTCACGGTGGGCTAGCGATGCTGGGCCAGGAGCGTATGCATGCGCTGGGCTGGGTTGTCCCAGCCCAGTGTCATGCGTGGTCTGCGGTTGAGTCGTTGCGCGATC
>NZ_JBQJIM010000053.1:0-33378 GCF_052078295.1 Crossiella sp. CA198 | reverse complement strand
GTGGGACGGGGCGGGCCGGGGCGGAGGGGTGAAACCCCCACGACGAGGGCTCTCGCGTGTTCTCCGTACGGCCTGGAGCATGCAGACCACACCCCGATGAGCGGCCCCTGCAACACAAACCGCCGCCGAACCCACCCAAGGTGACGGGGGCCGCTCATCGGGGTGTGGTTGGCTGGCGGAAGGCCGTACGGAGAACACGCGAGCCCTCGGAGCCACGCTGGGTCAGGCCCCGGCAGCCTGCCCAGCCCCGCAACCCGCTGGACCCGGCTCTTGATCTGCCCCACCCCTCCGGTGGTCTGCCCGGCCGGCGAGGCCATCCTTTTTTGATCTTCGGGTTGAAGAGCGAAGAGCGAAGATCAAGATCGTCCTCGCCGGACGGGCAGGAATCAAAGGATGGGGGGAAGAACGAAGAGCAAGAACCAGTGCTCGTGTGCGGTTCCCCATCCCCGTCAGCCCTCCGATACCAAACCACATCCCGGGCAGCGGCCCGGTCACGTTGGGTTCGCCGGGCGGCGGATTGTGTTGCAGTGCCGCTGCCCGGGATGCGGTGTGTCCTCTCCAGGCTGACGGGGATGGGGAACCGCTCGGATGGAGTTTGAAAAGCCACCCCCGCCCCCTGTCCCGGGCTTCGCCCGACCGCAGTGCCTACGGCGTACAACAACGGCCAACGTGGCGTACAACATCGGCCAACACACCGTCCATAACGGCCAACTCGGCGTCCACAACGGCCAACACTCGGGTTGATCTTGGGGTTATTGGAAGATGGCGATGGGGAGGACTGTCAGTTCTTGGGTTTCTGGGTGCCAGGATTGGACTTTGCCCAGGCAGCGGGCTTGGAACCAGCCTTCGGGGACCTGGTCGTAGCGGAGGTCGTCTGGGTGGCAGTCCAGGCGCATGGTGGCTTTGATGGCGGTGGTTTCGGGGGTGCCGTAGGCGGCCTGGAAGGTGGCGGGGGCGCCGGTGCGGTTGAGCAGGCGGAATTGGCCGCGGATGGAGACGTAGCGGTCCAGGTGACGGAGCTGGGTTTGCTGGGGGGTGTGGTCTGGGTCGAGGCTGGCCAGGGCGTTGGACAGGGCTTCGTTGCGGCGGATGGTGCCTCGGCGGAGGTCCACGTGCACTACGCCGTTGGCGGATTCCAGGGCCCGGAGGACGTCGCCGATGACGGCGATGGGCTGGTTCTGGGCTATGTAGCGGGTGACCACCTCGCGGCCGGCGCTGTGGTTGGCGCCCGCTCCGCCGCGGAAGAGTTTGAGGCCGAACCAGCGAGATTTGGCGGTGTCCACCTTTTCCTGGACTTCCCGGCGCAGCGCGTCGCCGTAGCCGCCGGAGAGGTAGAGGTTCATCACCGACTTCTCGTGCAGGTAGAAGGCCAGGTCGGGGAAGGCCGCTGGGCGGCGGTTGGCGCGTACGGCCAGGCCCAGGGTGACCAGCATGATCAGCACTGCCACGGCGGTGGCCAGCCAGATCACCGCCCAGAAACCCCAGACCGACCACCACAGTTCGTTATCCACAGCCCCGGATCTCCTTCACCGCCGCGAGCAGCGAGGTCTGGGCGGCGTCCACCATCCGGCCGCCGGTGGCCTGCGCCGCCCTGGTCAGGTCCACCGGATCGGCCGTGCCGAACCGGATCGCGTACGTGCGCACCGACTTCCCGCCGGGCGCCTGCTCCCGGTTGCGCAGGAACTCGGCCAGGCCGATGCCCGCGTTGTTCTCGCCGTCGGTCATCAGCACGATCGAGGCCTCGCCCTTGACCGTGCGGTAGGCGTGCTCCAGCGCGGACCAGATCGCGGTGCCCTTGCCCAGTTCGCCGGTGGCGAGCAGGCGGTTCACCGTGTCCAGATCCCCAGGGCCGGACACGGTGACCGTCTTCTCCTCCAGCACCTGCCCGGCGAAGCGGAGCACGGTGATGGTCTCGCCGCGGTGGAAGCGGTCGAAGCCGCCCGCGCCGCTGAGTTCCTTGAACGCCGCCCGCAGCGCCTCGATCCGGCTGCCAGCCATGGAGGCGGAGAAGTCCAGCACGAACACCACCTGCCTGCCCGCCCCGCTGGTGGCCCGGTCGTAGGCGGCGAGCAGGGTGTCCAGGACTTCCTGGCGGTCCGGGAAGTACAGCGAGTTGCCGATCTCCGGGCGCAGCGCCCCGGTGCGGGACAGCGCGGGGTCGATCGGGCGCCGGGCGGTCCGCTCCATGATCATCCGTTGCGCTCGTTCGGAGCGCAGCCACTCGGTCACTCGGTCGTAGGCGGCGCGTTTGTCGTTGTCCAGCAACAGGAGTGGGTAGTCGGCGAGCACGATGCCGTCGCGCGGGTAGACGATCTCCAGGGGTTCCTTGAGCTTTCCGGTGGCCTGGAGGGACAGGAGTACTGATTCGTAGCTGATGACGGCGTCGACCTCGGTCTGGCGCTTGACGTACTCCTCGGTCAGGGCGGGGGTGCTCTGTGCGGTGAAGGCCCGGCCGGTGAAGAAACCGCGCAGTTTGTCGCAGGCCACGTCCTCCGGCCGCAGGGAGACCCCGGTGCCCGCGGCGGCGGTGGCCACCCCGATCAGCGCGGCCAGGCCGCTGCCGGTGACGTGCGGGTCGGCCATGCCGAACCGGAATTCGCCCGCCGCGGCCCGTGCGGCCAGGTCGGCCCAGGTGGGTTGGCCGCCGGGCACGCTCTCCCGCAGTTTCTTGGCCTTGCTCGCGGGCAAGCCGACTACCAGCGGGGACAGCATGGTGCGGGTCGCGAGGGGGGCCGGGCCGTGGGCACCGGTCTTGCGGGTGCGGAGTTGGAAGAAGCGGTCGGAGGACAGCCAGGCCAGGTCGTGTTTGTACTGGCCGGGGGTCAGCGAGTCGCTGGCCTGGACCGTGCCGTGGTAGTCCATGGCCAGGTCGATACCGGTGTCCTTCTTCAACTCGGCCAGCACCGGCGCGAGATCGGCCAGCTCGGAGCTGGCCAGCACGGACAGCGTCACCGGCTCGGGTCCGCTGCCCGTGCACCCCGCCACCAGCCCGAGCACCAGTCCGGCCGCGAGCAGTCGTCTCACCGGGGCACCTCGGGGCACTCGCCGACCCGCGTGATCATCTTTTCCAGCAGCGGGACCGAGGGCAGGAAGGTCTCGGTGTCGCCGACGCCGGTCTGCGGCACCGGCAGCCCGGCGCGGCTGAGTTGTTCGGAGAGCTGGCCGTTGGACAGGGTGCCGTCGGGTTCGAGCACCCGCAGGCCCAGGGCCAGGGCGCGGGCGCGCAGATCAGGGTGCGTGGTGATCAGCTCGCCGAGCCGGGCGCCCTCGGGGGTGAGCGCGATCAGCTCGGGCACGGTCTGCAGCTGGGCCTCCGGGTAGAGCAGCACCCGCTGCTCGTCCAGGGCGCCGGTCTGCTCCTTGACCCGCATCTGGTGGGCCAGGAACTGATGCTCGTAGATCACCGCCACCGGTGCCAGGCCGCGGCCCTCCGGCGCGAAGTACAGCCGGGCGACCTCCTCGTTGGCCAGGCCCTGACTGGTCAGCCAGGGTTTGATCCGGTCGGCCAGCCGGAGCGCCTCGGCCTCGGTGACCGGGACCTGGTTGCCGTTGGCCACGAAGGCGATCAGCCCGAGGTAGACCCCGGCCGAGTTGGACCAGCACACGTCCGAACTCTGCGCCAGCACCCGGTTCCCGTTGGGCAGCCCCAGGTCCGCCCAGGTCTTCCGGCCCTCCATCAGCCCGACGAACCTCGCCACGTCCAGGTTGTAGTAGTACTCCTTGGCCGCCTCCGGCCCCTGCTGGCTGGTGGCCGCCTTGCCCACGCTCACCAGCTTCTCCGCGTAGCCGCGGAAGGTGGCCAGGATCAGCGGGCTGAAGAAGGGCTTGAACACCTTGAAGTACTGCTTGTCCCGCTGCCGCTGGTTGCGGATGAGCACCGCGGCGGGCTGGCCGGAGGGGAAGACGAAGTCGTACCCGCTGACGTCGTTGTTCGCGATGTCCCGCGAGCCTGCCTTGGTCAGGTGCACCTGGATGCCGTGCCGCATCAGGGTCCGCCGCACCTGCGGGTCGGCGAAGAACTCCGATTTGGAGGCCAGTTTGCCCTCCAGCACCACGGTCCGGTTGAACGGCAGTGTGATCGTGCCGGAGATGATCAGGGTGATCGTGCCCGCGAGGGCGAGCAGGGCGGCTGCCCAGAAGGGCACCAGGAAGCGTCGTCGCCGGAAGGCCGACCGGGGCGGGTCGACAATGCGCAGGGCCGGATCATCGGTTGTCGTCTGGTTCGCCACCACGAACTCCCCCAAGGGATTGACGGTCCCGGCTGAGCGTCGTGCGATCGAGGCTATTTGTTACCCCCGACAGCCAAACCGGCATCTCCATCAACTTTCAGAAATGTTTGAAACTTCAGACTGACAGGCGTACGGTAGGCCGGGTGAAGCGCACGGAGTTGCACGAGTACGCCGATGAGGTGGGCCTGTTCTTCCAGGAACAAGGCGTGCCGCTGATGCCGGGACGGGTGCTGGGCTGGTTGCTGGTGTGCGATCCGCCGCAGCAGTCGGCCGAGGAGATCGCCGAGGCGGTCCAGGCCAGTCGCGGCGCGATCAGCATGGCCATGCAGATGTTGCAGACCGCGGGCGCGGTGGAGCGGGTGAAGGTGGCCGGGACCCGGCGGATCTTCTACCGGCTGCGGCCGGGGTTCTGGCTGCGCGAGGCCGAGGAGAAGGCCAGGGTGGCCAGGGACTGGCACACGCTGATGGCGCGCGGACTGAAGCTGATGGGCGAGCGGGACGAAGAGCAGCGGCAACGGGTGCGGGAGGCGCACGACATGTACGAGTTCCTGGCCGCGGAGTACAGCCGGATCAAGGACCGCTGGGCGGCCCGGAGGGCGGAGTTGTGAACGTGATCGAGGTCGACGACCTGACCTTCGGCTACCCGAAGACGGCCGAGCCGACCGTGCGCGGGATGAGCTTTTCCGTTGCCAGGGGCGAGGTTTTCGGGTTCCTCGGGCCGAGCGGGGCGGGCAAGTCGACCACGCAGAAGATCCTGATCGGCCTGCTCACCGGGTACGGCGGGCAGGTGTCGGTGTGGGGGCGCAGCCCGGTGGTCTGGGGTGCGGAGTACTACCGGCGGATCGGGGTGTCCTTCGAGCTGCCGAATCACTACCAGAAGCTCACCGCGCTGGAGAACCTGGAGTTCTTCTCCTCCCTCTACAATGGACAGACCCAGGATCCGATGGCGGTGCTGGAGATGGTGGATCTCACCACCGCCGCGCACACCAGGGTGAGCGCGTTCTCCAAGGGCATGCAGATGCGGCTGGTGTTCGCCCGCGCGCTGTTGCACCGCCCCGAACTGCTGTTCCTGGACGAGCCGACCTCCGGCCTTGACCCGGTGAACGCCCGCCGGGTCAAGGACATCGTGCTGCGACTGCGCGCGGAGGGCACCACGGTGTTCCTCACCACGCACGACATGGCCACCGCGGACGAACTGTGCGACCGGGTCGCCTTCGTCGACCAGGGCGTGATCGCCGCGCTGGACTCCCCCGCCGAGCACAAGGTCCGGCGCAGCCGCCGCACCGTCCGGGTCACCTACCGCGAGGACGACGGATCGTTGCGGGACCAGGACTTCCCCCTGGACGGCTTCGCCGACGACGCCGGATTCCGGGCACTGGCACCGCGGATCGAGGCGGTGCACAGCCAGGAAGCCAGCCTGGAGGACGTGTTCGCCGATGTCACCGGAAGGTCGCTGGTATGAGCGCGACCACCGCCGCGCTGCGGCTGGACCTGCGGTTGCAGCGGCGCTACGGCTTCCTCTACGCGGCGGCCTTCGCGGCCGTGCTGTGGATCGTGGTGCTCAACCTGTTGCCCGCCAAGGCACTCGGCGCGGCACTGCCGTACGCGCTGTTCGGCGACCTGGCCATCGTCGGGTTCTTCTTCATCGCCGGCGCGGTGTTCTTCGAGAAGGGCGAACGCACCCTGTTCGCCTTGCTCAGCACGCCGTTGCGGTTCCGCGAATACCTGCTCGCCAAGCTCGGCACGCTGACCATGATCGCGGTCGCGGTGAGCCTGGTGGTGGTGATCTCGGTGCGCGGACTGGACTTCCACCCGCTGACCTTCCTGGCCGGGATCGTGCTCACCTCGCTGCTGATGATCCTGCTCGGCTTCGTCACCGCCGCCCCCTACCCCTCGGTCAGCGAGTGGCTGATGCCGGCGCTGGTGCCGCTGGTGATCGTCAACGTGCCGCTGCTGAGCTACTCGGGGGTGTGGCCGGAACCGTTGCTGTACCTCATTCCCACCCACGGTTCGCTGCTGCTGCTCGGCGCGGCCTTCGACCAGGTCACACTGAGCTGGCCGCGGCTGCTCTACGCCCTCGGCTACCAGCTGCTCTGGATCGCCGGGCTGTTCTTCTTGGCGCGCAAGGTGTTCGAGCGGTTCGTGATCTCCAGGGAAGGCGCGTCATGACCACGCTGATCCGCAGCTTCGGCCGCAACGACCTGCGTGCCATCCGCGGCGACACCGTGCTGGTGACCGTGCTGCTGGCCCCGGTGCTCTACGCGGTGAGCCTGTGGGCGGTGCCCGCGGTCACCCGCTTCGCCGCCGCCACCTGGAACTTCGACCTCACGCCCTACCACCCGCTGCTGGTCAGCGCGTTCGGCGTGCTCGGCCCGGCCATGGTGCTGGGCAGCCTGTGCGGCCTGCTGCTGCTCGACGACAAGGACCAGCGCACCCTGCTCGCCCTCCAGGTGACCCCGGCCCCGCGCGTGGCCTACCCGGCCTACCGCGCGGGTGCGACGATCCTGCTGGTGACCATCGCGGTCGAGGCCACCCTGGCGCTGTCCGGCCTGGTGACCGGCGCCGCGCTGGCCAAGGGACTGGCGATCGGGTTGCTGACCGGGCTGCTGTCCGTCCTCATCGGACTGACCATGGGCACCTTGGCCGGCAACAAGGTCGAGGGCATCGCGATCATCAAGGGCCTGGGCATGCTGGTCTCGGCCATCCCACTGATCCCGTTCTTCTTCCTGGATTCCCCGTGGCAACTGGCTTTCGGCCTGCTGCCCTCCTACTGGCCCGCCCGCGCGCTATGGGCGGCGATGGACGGCGGCGTGTTCTGGCCTTACCTGCTCGGCGGACTGGTCTACAACTCGCTGCTCACCGTGGCACTGCTGCGCTGGGGCGCCCGGCGTGGGTAGCGCGGCCCCGGCCCGGATCACCCGGGCCGGGCCGCACCCGCCAATCAGCTCGCCATGCTCTCGAACATGCCCGGCTGGTAGGAACCCGCCGGGTTGCGCACGATCACGTTCAGCCGGTTGGCCGCGTTGATCAACGCGACCATGATGACCAGCGCGGCGATCTGGTCGTCGTCGTAGTGCTCGCGCACCGCGGCCCAGGTCGCGTCGGAGACGCCCTCATGGGTGTCGGCCAGCCGGGTGCCCTCCTCGGCCAGCGCCAGCGCGGCCCGTTCGGCCGGGGTGAACACGGTGGCCTCGCGCCAGGCCGCCACCAGGTGCAGCCGGACCGCGGTCTCCCCGGCGGCGGTCGCCTCCTTGGTGTGCATGTCCAGACAGAATCCGCAGCCGTTGATCTGGCTGGCGCGCAACGACACCAGCTCCCTGGTGGACCTGGGCAGTGTCGTCTCCTCAAGCAGCAGGCCCGCGCCGGCGAACCGCTTGGCGAACTTGACCGCGATCTCGTTGGCGAACAGGTTGAATCGAGCACTCATGACCTTGTCCTCACTAGTGGTGTCAGGTGAACGAACACGAGATGCCGGTGCGCCGATCCCTGTGACACCCCGGGAACGTGACCTACGCCACCGGAATGCCGAGCCGTCGGGTGTCACAACCCGGCGGGCGCCGGCGTCAGGTGGGTGAGCAGGCGCAGCGAGCAGAGGAGCCAGTCATGGCAGGCAGCCAGGAGGACCGTCCGGACCTCGCCACCGAGGTGTTCCTCACCCACCGCAACCTGCTGTTCACCGTGGCCTACGAGATGCTCGGCTCGGCCGCCGACGCCGAGGACGTGCTGCAGGAGACCTGGTTGCGCTGGGCCGCGGTCGATCTGGACGAGGTGCGGGAACAGCGTGCCTACCTGGTCCGGATCACCACCCGGCAGGCGCTCACCCGGCTGCGCACGCTCGGCAGGCGCCGGGAGTCCTACGTCGGCACCTGGCTGCCCGAACCGCTGCTGACCGCACCCGATGTGGCCGAGGACGTCGAGCTGGCGGACAGCGTCTCGATGGCGATGCTGCTGGTCCTAGAGACCCTCGCGCCGACCGAGCGGGCGGTGTTCGTGCTGCGCGAGGTGTTCGACCTCGGCTACCCGGAGATCGCCGAGGCCGTGGGCAAGAGCCCCGTCGCGGTCCGCCAGATCGCGCACCGGGCACGGGCGCACGTGGCCGCGCGCCGGCCACGCGGAGTCGCCTCCCCGGCCCAGACCCGCGGTGCGCTGGCCGCCTTCCAGCACGCGGTGCGCACCGGCGATCTGCAGGGACTGCTCGACCTGCTCGCGCCGGAGGTCGTGCTGCTCGGGGACGGCGGTGGCGTCAAGCAGGCCGTGCCGCGCCCCATCGTGGGCGCCGACAAGGTGGCCAGGGTGCTGGCCACCGGACTGGGCAGGCTGGCCGCCTCCACCACGCTGCAACCGGTGCAGGTCAACGGCCACCCGGCGCTGCTGCTCCGGCTCGACGGCGAGATCGACACCGTGCTGGCGCTGCGGGTCGAGGACGGCCTGATCACCGGGCTCTACGCGGTGCGCAACCCGGCGAAGCTGTCGCATCTGGTGCGGGAGACCACATTGAGCCGGTGATCATGTGTGTAGCCTCGGGGCCATGACACCGTCGCCTCCGGTCCTGTCCCGCCGTCTTTTCCTAGGCGCCGCAGCACTTCTGCCGCTGGCCGGATGCGCTCAGAACCCGTCACCCGCCGCCCCACCGCCGTCCGCCGCGCCTGCCACCACTGCGATGGAGCGGCACGACACACTCGTTGCGCTGGAACAGAAGTACGGTGCCCGGCTGGGGGTATACGCCCTGGCCACCGGCAGCGGCCGGACCATCGCGCACCGGGCGGACGAGCGATTCGCCTTTTGCTCCACCTTCAAGGGCCTGGCCGCCGCGGCGATCCTGCACCGCAACCCGATATCCCACCTGGACACCGTGATCCGGTACGGCAAGGAGGACCTGCTCAAGAACGGTGTCATCACCAAGAACAACGTCGGCGCCGGCCTGACCATCCGGCAGCTCTGCGACGCCGCGGTGCGCTACAGCGACGGCACCGCGGGCAACCTGCTGCTGCGTGACCTAGGCGGCCCGGCCCAGCTCACCGCGTACGCCAGGAGTCTGGGCGACGAGGTCACCAGGATGGACCGGATCGAGCCCGCGATCACCGAGGCCACCCCGGGCGATCCGCGGGACACCACCTCGCCGCGCGCGTTCGGCGAGAACTATCGCAAGATCGTGCTGGGCGACGCGCTGCCGCCGGAGAAGCGGGCTTTCCTGCGGGATCTGCTGGAACGCAACACCACCGGTGGCGAACGGATCCGGGCCGGGCTGCCCAAGGACTGGAAAGTCGCGGACAAGACCGGCACCGGCGACTACGGCACGCTCAACGATTTCGGCATCGCCTGGCCGCCCGGCGGCGAGCCCCTGGTCATCGCGATCATGTCCAGCAAGCCGGACCGGGACGCCGAGTACAAGCAGAGCCTGCTCGCCGAGGCCGCCGCCTACCTGGCCGCCACCCTGCGCTGACGCTCAGGGCGGGGTGAGCGCGCGCAGCCGGGCCGCGTCCTGGCTCGGCGGCGCGCCGAACTGGCGCCGGTACTCCCGGCTGAACTGCGACGGACTGTCATAGCCCACGCTGTGCCCCACCCCTGCCACATCGCCTGGCCGGGTGGCCAGCAGCAATCGGGCCTCCTGCAACCGGATCTGCTTCTGGAACTGGATCGGGCTCATCGCGGTGACCGCCTGGAAGTTGCGGTAGAACGCCGACACGCTCATGCCCGCGCGCCGGGCCACGTCCTCCACCTGGAAGGACTGCCGGTAGTGGTCGCGGATCCAGCCGACCGCGCGGGCGATGTGCGCCAGGCCGCTGTCGGCCAGGCCGAGCTGGCCGACCGTGGCGCCCTGCTCCCCGGTGATCAGCCGCCACAGGATCTCCCGCTTGTACAGCGGGGCCAGCACCCCGCGGTCCCTCGGCTCGTCCAGCAGGCGCAGCAACCGGAGCACCGCGTCCAGCAGCTCGTCCGAGGCGGTGCTCACCGCCAGACCCAGCGGAGGGATGCCGCTGGCCCGGGGCAGATCCGCCGGTTCGGCCCGCAGCAGCAGTTCGGCCACCGAGGCCGGGTCCAGGGTCAGGCCGAAGCCCAGCGCCGGGGTCTCCGCGCTGGAGTCGATGAAATGGCCGTTCACCGGCAGGTCGACCGAGGCCACCAGGTACTGCCCGGCCTTGTACTCATACACCCGGTCCCCCAGCGCGATGCGTTTCGCGCCCTGGGCGATCAGCGCGAACACGGTGCCGGACATCGACGCCGACGGTTCGGACGGCCGGTCGATCCGGGAGATCAGCACGCCGTCGATGGCGGTGGTCCCGTCGGGTCGCGCGTGCCGGTCCAGCAGCGTGCGGAGTTGATCCAGGAGCATGCCCAGATTCAAACATCCGAGTCGAATTCATTCCTGTCGAGTGGAGGATCAGGCAAGAGCGCGGGAGCATCTATCTATGGTTTCCGCAGGTGGCGGTGATGTGATGGAGCGGTCCGATTCCCACAGATGAACAGGTAGGCAAGCCATGCGGATCGCCCTCGTCACCGGCGCCAGCTCCGGTATCGGCCAGAGCGCGGCCAGTCAGCTCGCCCGGCGCGGCACCGGCGTGATCCTGACCTACGGCGCCAACAAGACCGGCGCGCAGGACACCGTCACCGCCATCGAAGCGACCGGGGGCACCGCGGTCGCGCTGCCGCTGGACCTCGGCGAGGCCGGCAGCTTCCCGGCCTTCCGCGCGGCGGTGACCGCGGCGCTGCGCGAGCAGTGGGGCCGGGACAGCTTCGACGTGCTGGTCAACAACGCCGGTTTCGCCGAGTCCGCATTGTTCGCCGAGACCACCGAGGAACTCTTCGACCGGCTGCACCGGGTGCTGTTCAAGGGCCCGTACTTCCTCACCCAGACCCTGCTGCCGCTGCTCGCGGACCAGGGCGCGATCGTCAACATCGGCAGCAACTCCGCGCTGAACTCGGGCATGGAACCGGGTTACTCCGCCTACGCCTCGATGAAGGGCGCGCTCACCGTGCTGAGCCGCTACCTGGCCAAGGAGCTGAGCCCGCGCGGCATCCGGGTCAACACGATCTCCCCCGGCGCCACCCGGACCCGCCTGGGCGACAACGCTTTCGAGCGTTTCCCCGAGGTGATCCCGATGATCGCGGCCCGCACCGCGCTGGGCCGGGTCGGCGAACCCGACGACATCGGCATGATGATCGCCGTGCTCGCCTCCGAGGAAGGCCGCTGGATCACCGCCCAAGACCTCGAGATCGCCGGCGGCTACAACCTCTAACCCTGCCAGCGTGTTGGCCGTTGTCGTACGCCGAGTTGGCCGTTCCGGACGGCGAGTTGGCCCAACTCGTACGCCAGTTTGGCCCAAGTGGGCGTACCAGTTGGCCCAAGTGGTACGCCACCGGCGGGTTGCGGGCCGGGCTGCTAGTCCTCGCCGATGTCCTCGTGCCACAGCTTCGGGTTCGCCGCGATGAACTCGGTCATCAGGGTCACGCATTCCGGATCGTCCAGGAGGGTTACCTGGACGCCGTGTTCGGCGAGCCATTCGTGCTGGCCGGTGAAGGTCCGGGACTCGCCGACGATGAGGTTGCCGATGCCGAACTGGCGGATCAGGCCGGAGCAGTACCAGCACGGGGACAGCGTGGTCACCATGGTGGTGCCGCGGTAGCTGGACTGGCGGCCGGCGTTGCGGAAGGCGGAGGTCTCCCCGTGCATGGAGGCGTCGCCGTCCTGGACCCGGCGGTTGCGACCGCGGCCCAGCAGCCGGCCGTCCGCGCCGAAGAGGGCGGCCCCGATCGGGATGCCGCCCTCGGCGCGGCCGGAGCGGGCCTCGTCGAGGGCGACGGCGAGCATTTCCCGCGGCGTCACGGTTTCGGCCCGTCGCCGTGGGCGGCGCGCAGCACGTCCACGTAGGCCTTGCGGGCGGCGTGGCCGTGCACCGCCTGCGCGGTGCGGAAGGCGGGGATGCGGCGGTAGGTCAGCTCGGCCACCGTGTTCACCGCGGCGGCCACCCGCACCAGCGCGCGAGCGAGCGGATCATCCGGCATGCCAAGGGAATCCGCGCTGGCCGGACCGATCACGATCCGGCTGATCGCGGTGTGCACCCGCTCGGCCCAGCGCGCCCGCAGCTCACTCTGGTCGGGCCGGGGGCGCTGGTAGGCCGCGCGCAGGTCGGCGGCCAGGGTGCGTGAGTCGCTGTCCGGGATCAGCTCGGTGGCCGCCTGCTCCCAGAGGTGTTGCCACGCTTCGGCTTCATCGGCGGGGAGCATGTCCTCCTCGATGCCGACCAGCCAGCCGACGTAGCGCCACAGGTGCAGGATGTCGGCGCGTTCCTGTGCGGTGTAACGAATTCCGAGGGCCTGGGTAGCTTCCATGACACCGAGGGAGAACATCAGGGTGAGCTGGTTGGCCTGGGCGTCGTTGAGCGGCTGGTCCCAGGCGGCCAGGTCCCAGTCGCCGCGCTTGAGCAGCACATCGCGGATGTGCGCGTGCACCAGCCGGACCCGCAACGCGGCCGCGTACCCGACCCCGCCGACGACCAGGCTGCCCGGGGTGCTGACGTCCAGCCACCAGCTGGCCGTGTTGAGCACCCGGCGGCTGGTCGCCTTTCCGGTCTGGCCGGTCGAGGTCAAGGTCTTGCACACCCGTAACGAGTGGAAGCCGACCACCAGGTACACATCGCACAGGCTGAACGCCGCCGCCTTGCCCGCCCGGCTGATCGCCTGCGCCCCACTGCGCAACCGGTCCTGATCCACCCAGGCCGGCGTCCGCTCCACCGCCCGGAAGAACTCGACCAGTTCCGCGGGCGGGTTCTCGATCGAGTCGATCCCGTCGGTGCAGGCCCGGCCGAACAACTCCCGCCCCTCGCCCTTGAGCCGGTGCATCATCGCCACCAGCCCGTCGCCGAGGGCGTCCACCGTGGTGGCCCGGTGCCGCAGGTGCTGGAGCCGCTCCGCGCTGGGGGTGCGCGCGGCGTGCCCGCGACGGGCGGCGGTGGTCCGGAACGCGCCGTTGGTCAACGCGGTCGATTCATCCAGACTGACCGTCGTCATGCGAGGCTCCTCAGTGGGGTGGTCGGGGCCGATCACTCCCCCGGATTCTCACTCGGCCAGGGCGGATTTCGCCAGGGTTTCCCGGGTCTCGGTTGGGATTCACCGGACGGAAACCGGATCTGCTGGGGCAAAGCCGCGTCGGGCCACACCATTCCTGTTGTGCCGCAAGCGAGTCCCACACCGTCCACCTCGGACTCACCGCCTGCGGCGCCGATTCCGGTCACGCCGATATCGGGGGCCGGGTACCACCTGGTGGCACTGTTCGACGCCGCTGCGTACACGGGCGTGTACGCCACGTTTCCCGCGGTCACTGGACTGACCCGCCCAACAGGTCTTCCGCCCTGGTCAGGTTGCGATCACCGGTGCGGCGGTAGATGTCGCGGGCCTCGGTCCAGGCCAGCCGGGCCCGCCCGGGGTCGCCGAGGGCGGCCGCGATCCGGCCCAGGAAGATCAGGTTGTTGGCCAGCTGGGAGGGGGCGCCCAGTTCGCGGTGTTCGGCGTCGGCGCGTTCGGCGTAGGTCAGCGCGGTCTGGTATTCGCCGAGGCCCCAGTGGGTTTCGGCCAGGTTGCCCAGGGCGATGGCGGCGTGGAAACGGTCGCCTTCGCGCTCGAAGAGGGCCAGTGCGCGCTGGTTGTACGGCAGGCTCTGGGCGAACTGGCGGAGCCGGGCGTGCGAACCGCCGAGGTTGAGCAGCGGGATCCCCGGTTCCGCCGGTGAGCCGGTGGCCTCCGCCTCGGCCAGTGCCCGCTCCTGGTAGTGCACGGCCTCGGCGTGCTCGCCGCGGTCGTAGTGCCAGGTGCCCAGGTTGTTGAGCATCACCGCGGCCTTGGTGCGATCACCCATCTCCTCGGCCACGGCCAGCGCCTCCCGGTACTGACCGCGGGCCTCCTCGGCGCGTCCGGCCGAGTTGTAGGCCACGCCCAGGCAGTTGGCGGCGTGGAAGCGGGCCACCGGGTCGGCGAGGCGATCGGCCGCGACCACGCCCAGGCGGGCCAGTTCGACCCAGTCGGCCAGGTGCCTGCGGTTGCGCAGGTAGCCCAGCAGCAGCCAGGGCAGGCGCCAGACCGGGTCGGCGAGGCCGGTTCCGGCCAGCTGGCGGGTGAGCGCGAGCAGGTTGGCGTGTTCGGCCTCGCACCAGGTCAGCGCGTCGGCGCCGGTGCTGAAGCGGGGCCAGTCCGGCTGGCCGGAGTCCGGATCGCAGACCTCGGCCAACCGGGGCGAGCCGGAGAGCAGGGCCCGGCCGCGGGCGGCGAGCACCAGGTACAGCTCGGTGAGGCGATGCAGGGCCGCGGCGTGTTCGGGCGGGGTTTCCTCGGTGTCGGCGCGTTCGGCGGCGTAGACGCGGAGCAGGTCGTGGAAGCGATAGCGGCCGGGACGGGGCTGGGCGATCAGGTGCGCGGCGACCAGGTCGTCCAGCAGGGCGCGGGCCAGCCGGGGGCCGGTGCCTGCCAGCGCGGCGGCGGCCCACAGGTCCACGTCGGGGCCGGGGTGCAGGCCGAGCAGCCGGAACAGCCGGGCCGCCGGGGGCCGAACACCCTGGTAGGACAACAGGAACGCGGCCCGCAGGTCGGTGCGCGGGTCCTGCGGATCGGTGAGCACGTCCAGCCGGGAGCGCTGGTCCTTCAGCTCGTCCACCAGTTCGGCGACCGGGGTGTCCGGGAACCGGGAGGCGCGTTCGCCCGCCAGCACCAGCGCCAGCGGCAGTTGTCCGCACAACGTGCTGAGGCGGCGCACCGCCTCGGGTTCGGCAGCGGCGCGGTCGGCCCCGATGCCCCGGCCCAGCAGCGCGGCCGCGTCCGCCCCGGACAGGCCGCCCAGGGTGATCCGCCGCGCGCCGTCCCTGGCGATCAGGCCGCGCAACTGGGTGCGGCTGGTCACCAGGACCACGGCCGCGCCACCGGGCAGCAGCGGGCGGACCTGGTCCACCTCGCGGGCGTTGTCCAGCAGCAACAACATCTTCCGCCTGACCAGGGTGGCCCGCAGCAGCGCGCCGCGTTCGTCCACTGTGGACGGTATGGCCGCCGCGGGCACGCCGAGGCCGCGCAGCAGGGTGTCCAGGGCGGCGCTGACCGGCAGTGGGGCGGCGTCGGCGTGGCCGCGCAGGTCCAGGCACAGTTCGCCGCCGGGGAAGCGGTGCCGGTTGAGGTGCGCCCAGCGCACGGCCAGCGCGGACTTGCCCACGCCCGCGCTGCCCTCGATCACCAGCACCGATCCGGGCCGCGCGGCGCGGTCCAGGGCGGTCAGTTCGCCCGCCCGGCCGGTGAAGTGCCCGATGTCGAAGGGCAGCTGGCGGGGCACCGGCGCGGGTTCGTCCTTGTCCGCCAACAGTTCCAGGTGCAGCTCGCGCAGCGCGGGCCCGGGTTCCACGCCGAGTTCGGCCGCGAACAACCGCCGGCAGGCCGCGTACTCGGCGAGCGCCTCGGCCCGCCGTCCGGTCTGCGCGAGGACGCGGATCAGCCGTTCCCACAACGGTTCGCGCAGCGGATGCGCGGCCAGCAGGGTGCGTAGCCGGTCGGCCAGGCCGGGATCGGGGGCCAGATCGGCGAGTCGTTCGGTGGCGCGCAGGCGTAGCTCGGTGAGCCGGGGCTCGTGTTCGGCGGCGAGCAGCGGCAGCGATTCCAGGGCCTGGCCATGCCATTGCGCCAGCGCGGTGTCCAGCAGCGCGCGTTCGGCCGCCGGGTCGGTGCTGTGGTCCGCGCGGGTGAGCAGATCGCGGAAGCGGTGCACGTCCACCGCGGCCGCCGGGGCGCGCAGCCGGTAGGCGTCGGGTTCGGTGCCGATCCGTTCCGGTCCGATCAGGTGCCGCAGTCGCATCACGTTGGTGTGCAGGCTGGCCCGCACATTCGCCGGCTGCTCCTCGCCCCAGACCGCCTCGGCCAGCGCGGTCACCGCGACCGGGTGTCCGGCGGCCAGGGCGAGGGTGGCCAGCAACGCGCGCTGGCGGCCGCTGGGGACCGGGACCTCGGCGCCGTCCACGAACAGCTGGAACGGGCCCAGCAGGTGGATCGACAGCTCCGGCATCTGATCAAGTCTAGTCAGCGCAGACAGAACGGTGACAGCGCGGCTGGCTACGGTCGACGCCGTCGTCGCGGTGACCCGCCACTGGGGGGGGTCGGGTCACCGTGGCGGCGTCACAGCCAGCCGTGTTCGGTGGCCGCGCGCACCGCCTCGATCCGGTTGCGGGTGCCGGTTTTCTGGATGGCCGAGGACAGGTAGTTGCGGACCGTGCTCTCCGACAGGTGCAGGCGGGTGGCCAGGTCGGACACGGTGGCGCCGTCCGCGGCGGCGGCCAGGAGTTCGCGTTCCCGGTCGGTCAGCGGGTTGGGGCCGGAGCGGAGGGCGGCGGCGGCCAGGCCGGGGTCGATGACCTGTTCACCGGCCAGGACACGGCGGATCGCGGCGGCCAGTTGTTCCACCGGGCCGTCCTTGACCAGGAAGCCGCTGGCCCCGGCTTCCATGGCCCGGCGCAGGTAGCCGGGGCGGCCGAAGGTGGTGACGATGAGGATCCGGCAGGCCGGTAGCGCACGCCGCACATCGGCCGCGGCTTCCAGGCCGCTGCGGCCGGGCATCTCGATGTCCAGCACCGCGATGTCGGGATTGGTGGCCAGGGCCTGGGGCAGGACCTGGTCGCCGGTGGCGGCTTCGGCCACCACCTCGATGTCCTCTTCCAGACCGAGCAGCAGGGACAGCGCGCCGCGCATCATGCCCTGGTCCTCGGCCAGCAAAACCCTGATCATGACGTCTCCCCGGTTGGCACGGACACCCGCAGCGTGAAGCCGCCGGGAGTGGCGGTGACGGTCAGTTCACCACCGGCGGCCTGGACTCGCTCGGTCAGGCCACACAGGCCGTTTCCCCAGGTCACGGCACCCTGCACTGGGGGTGCGCCGTCGTTGGTGATGGTCAGCACCGCGGTTCCCGCCGCCGTGCGCAACTCGATCACGCAGCGGCGGGCGCTGGCGTGCCGGAGCACGTTGGTCACGCCCTCGCGGACCACCCAGCCCAGCACCGGTCCCGCCTCCCCCGGCAACTCTCCCGGCTCCGGCAATTCCGCCGTCACCCCGGCCGCGACCAGCGCCGCGCGCGCACCGGCCAGCTCTTCGGTCAGGCTCGGTTCGCGGTAGCCCGAGACCGCCTGCCGGACCTCGGTCAGTGCCCGCCGACCGACCGCCTCGATATCGGCTGCCTGTTCCTGGGCCTTGCCGGGATCGCGGGGGATCAGCCTGCGGACCGCTTCCGCCTTGACCACCACCAGCGACAACGTGTGACCGAGCAGGTCGTGCAGGTCGCGGGCGAAGCGCAGGCGTTCCTGGCCGACCGCGGTGTGCGCCAGTTCCTCCCTGGCCGCCTCCAGTTCGGCGACCGCCCGGCTCAGCCGCAGGACCACGAAGGTCAGCATGCCGGCCAGGAAGGTCAGGAACGCGCCGATCACGATCGGTGGGGCGTCGCTGCCCACCCACACGCCGAGCAGGTGCACCACCAGCACGCCGATCACGTTCACCAGCGGCGCGCCGTAGTCCACGGTGATCAGCGACCAGACCGCGAACACGAACGGCATCGGCAGGTACCAGAAGTCGCCGAACTCCCTGGCGCAGCTCAGCGCGATCGTGGTGAGCAGCACGGCCAGCGCGATCGGCGCCCAGGACGGGCCGCGCTGGTTGAGCACCAGGTAGACCGCGATGCCGTAGGTCAGCGCGAACGCCCCGAGCGCGGTGGCGCCCAGGGCGTCGGCGCGGAAGGCGGGGAGCAGCAGCGAGGCCAGCCAGGGCAGCATCGCCACCGGCGGCAGCTGTCCGTGCAGACGGTCGGTCACCGGCCTCGTCCCCATCCCCGCACCGTAGATCATGCCCGCCTGCCACCGCGCTGGTAGGCGTAGATGGCGAACACTCCGAACAGCGCCAACCACCCGATCAGGACGCCGATCCCGCCCATCGAGGGGCCGCGGTCGAAGACCACCGCCCAGGACAGGTCGGCGTAGCGGAAGGTCGGGGTGAACCGGGCCAGCTCGGCCAGCCAGTCCGGGAAGGCGGCCAGTGGGATCCACAGACCGCCCAACATGGACAGTCCGATGTAGACGAACACGCTGGCGAGCTGGGCGGTGCGCACGGAGAGCAGGTAGCCGATGCCGATGCCGGCCGCGGCGAAGGGCGCGGTGCCCAGCCAGAGCAGGCCGACCGCGGCCAGCCAGCTCGGCAGGGACAGTTGCACGTCGTTGATCAGCGCCCCGGCGATGCAGACCGAGACGATCGGCGGCAGCGCGAGCAGCATCGAGATCAGCACCCTGGCGAGCACGATCCGCAACGGGGACAACGGGGTCAGCCGCAGTTGCCGCAGCCAGCCCAGTGCCCGGTCCTCGGCAACGCCGACGCTGCTGTTGAGCACGCCGCTGATCGCGCCGAAGGCGGACATGCTGACCATGGTGTAGAGCGCGGCCTGCCGCGGTTCCTGGCCGATGGCCACGTTGAGGTTGTTGAACACCACGTACATCACCAGCGGGGTGAGCACGCTCATCAGCAGGAAACCGGTGTCCCGCAACAACCTCTTGCACTCGATGAGGACGTATCCCAGCATCACACAGCCGTCCGATCCGACGCGGTCAGCGCCATGAATGCCTCTTCCAGTCCGGCCCCGGTCACTTCCAGGTCGTGGATCGCGCCGAGTTGGGCCAGCGCCTGCACGGTGGCGTCGGAGTCGGCGCTGCTCAGGTAGGCCCGCCCGCCGCGCAGCGACACCGAGAGCACCCCCGGCAACCGTTGCAGCTCATCGGGTCTGCGGCCGTCCGGGTCCAGCGAGACGGTCCGCCCGCCGACCCGGCCACGCAGTTCGTCCGGGGTGGCATCGGCGATGGTGCGGCCACCCGAGATCACCACCACCCGGTCCGCGTTCTCCGCCACCTCCTCCAGGTAGTGGCTGGAGAACAGCACGGTCCGGCCGCGGGCGGCGAAGGCACGCAGGTAGGTCCAGAACTCGCGGCGGTGCTCGACATCAAGCGCGGTGGTGGGTTCGTCGAGCACCACCAGCTCCGGGTCACCGGCCATGGCCAGCGCGAACTGCACCCGACGCGCCTGCCCCCCGGACAGGGCGTCGGCCTTGCGCTTGGCCAGGTCGGTGAGCCCGGCGAGTCCCAGCACTTCGGCCAGCGGCAGCGGGGAGGGATAGCTGCGCCGGACGAAGTCGACAAGCTCGGCCACGGTGACCCGCGGGATGAGCTTGGCGTCCTGGGGCAGCACCCCGATCCGCCCGGCCCGGATCGCCGCCTCCGGGGTGCCGCCGAACAGGCTGACCTGCCCGGAGTCCGGGGCGAGCAGGCCGAGCATCAGGTTGATCGTGGTCGACTTGCCCGCGCCGTTGGGGCCGAGCAAGGCCACCGTCTGCCCCGCGGGCACGCTCAGGTGAACACCGTTGACCGCGCGTACCGATCCGTAGGCCTTGGTGACCGCGTGGAGGTGGACTGCCTCGTTCATGGGAGAACCGTATTTCCTGGCGTTTCCGCAGGTAAGAGTGCTTTGTCCAGTGCTGGGTAGGACAAATGTCCTGCGGTTGGGCTGTTCAGTTCTGAGCGTTCGTCTGTTGACTAATGATGTTTAGCGCCCTAAAACAAGCACATTCGCGCAGTCGATCGTGGAGGTGCCCGTGTCGACCCGCCAGTCACTCCTGGCCTTATCGGCCGCCCTGGCCCTACTCACTCCCGGCCTGACCGCCCTCGCCCAGCCCGCGCTGACCCTGCGTTCGGCCGAGCTGAGCGTGGCGGTGGGCGCGGAGTTCCCCCGGGTGGTCGGCTACACCGACCGCCGCTCCGGCGCGGTGCTGCACGGCCGGTCCGCGCCGCTGACCTCGATCCAGCTCAACGGCGCCGACCAGCGCGTCACCGGCGCCGCCCGCTCCGCAGGCGATTCGGTGCGCTACGCCCTGACCTTCCCCGACCTGCCCGGCGTGCGCCTGGACGCCAGCCTGGCCCTGCGCGGGCGCACCGTGACCTTCCGGATCGACCAGGTCCGGGACACCCCGGCCTTCCGGGTGGGCACCATCGACATCCCAGGGCACGACCTGCTCACCGTGCGCGCCGCCGATCCGGCGCCACAGGTGGCCGCGGCCAGGGTGGAACTGAACAAGAACGGCAACGGCGACCGGATCTACCCGGTCACCGCCGCCACCCCGCCGGATGCCACCCCGCAGGGCTCGGCCTACGGCATGGTCAGCACCGGGAAGCTGGCCGCGGCGATCGAGACCAACTCGACCTATGACAACGACCGTGGCGCGGGCGCGGATGAGAACGGGCGGATCTGGCGGCAGGCCAGGCAGACCCCGGACGGCCCGGCGGTGAGTGTCTGGAGTGGACGGTGGACGCACCGCGCCCAGGGCTCCCCGGACACCGAACCCGCGCCGTGGGCCAAGATCACCCTGACCGGGGAACGCAACGGCGACAACGTGCTGGACTGGCAGGACGCGGCCATCGCCTTCCGGGACATCATGTGGCAGCCCAAGGGCTGGGAGAAGACCAAGGACCGGGTGGTGCAACGGATTCCGTTCAACATCGCCTCCTCGGCCACCCACCCGTTCACCCGCACCCTGGACGACACCAAGCGGGTCAGTCTGGCCACCGACGGGCTCGGCCAGTTCGTGCTGCTCAAGGGCTACCAGTCCGAAGGCCACGACGCCGCGCACCCGGACTACGGCGGCCACTACAACGAGCGCGCGGGTGGCCTGGGCGGGCTGAACACGTTGCTGCAACAGGGCAAGCGCTGGAACGCCGACTTCGGGGTGCACGTCAACGCGACCGAGTCCTACCCGGAGGCGCGGGCGTTCTCCGAAACGCTGGTGGACAAGAACAACAAGCAGTGGGCCTGGATGGACCAGTCCTATCGGATCGACCAGCGCCGGGACCTCAACTCCGGCGACCTCGCGCGCAGGCTGGCCCAGTTGCAGCGGGAAACCCGTGGCGGGCTTGACTTCCTGTACTTCGACGTGTTCCGCGAGACCGGGTGGACCGCCGACCGGTTGCAGCGCGAGGTGCGCACACTGGGCTGGGAGATGGCCACCGAGTGGTCGCACCGGCTGGAGCGCGAAACGCTGTGGACGCACTGGGCCACCGACATCGACTACAGCAGCGAGGCGTTGCGCGGCATCAACTCCAGCATCATCCGGCTGGCCCGAAACCACCAGAAGGACGTCTTCGTCCACCACCCGCTGCTGATGGGCGCGCGGATCGTGGAGTTCGAGGGCTGGACCGGGGAGACCGACTACCGGGCGTTCCTGGCCAACACCTTCGAGCAGAACCTGCCCACCAAGTACCTCCAGCACTTCCCGGTGCAGCGACTGTCCACTGTGGAGGCTGTACTGGACGGCGGAGTGAGCGTGACCGCACCCGGCGGCAAGCGCCAGTTCCGTAAGGACGGGAGGCTGCTCTATGACAACGGCGCCTATCTGCTGCCCTGGTCGCCTACCGCACCCGACAAGGCCTACCACTGGAACCCGGCCGGTGGGGCGAGCACCTGGGAACTGCCTGCCGAACTGGCCAAGCAGCCCAGTCTGCAGCTCTACCGGCTCACCGACGACGGACGGCGGCACGCCGGCACGCTGCCGGTGCGCGACGGCAAGGTGACGATCACCGCCGAGGCCCGCACGCCGTACCTGGTCACCGCGCAAACTCCCGCCCCGGCGCCACGGCTGGCCTACGGCGAGGGCACCCCGACCGCCAACCCCGGCTTCGACTCCGGTGACCTCAGCGGCTGGCGGAGCAGTGGCGGGGCCAAGGTCGAGACCAACGGCCTCGGCCAGCGGGAAGCGGTGGTGCGCGGTGGCGCGGCGAGCCTGAGTCAGCGGCTGGTGCTGCCGCGCGGGCAGTACGCGGCCTCGCTGATGGTGGAGGTCGAGCCCGGCAAATCGCGGCCGGTCACCGTGTTCGCCGGGGACAGGGAAACCCGGCTGGACCGCTCCACGGTGACCAACATCGTGGCCTCGGAGGAGAAGAAGGGCACCAAGTCGCAGCGGATCCGGGTGTTCTTCACCAGCGACGGCAGCACCGAGGTCGGGGTCAGGGTCGGCGCGGGCGAGGCCGTGGTCCGGCTGGACGACCTGCGGGTGGTCGCCGCGCCCGATCCCGGCAAGCGGTGGGACTTCGAGCGGGTGGACCAGGGCTTCGGGCCGTTCGTGCCCGGCGGCGAGATCGCGCCGACCGACGCGCGCACCCACCTGGCGGAGAAGCACGCGCCGTTCACCCAGCGCGGCTGGAACGGCAAGGCGGTGGACGATGTGCTCGAAGGCCACTGGAGCCTGAAGTCCTTCGAGTACGCCGCGCACCTGGTGTACCGGACCACCCCGGCCACCGTGCGCTTCGAGCCGGGACACCGCTACCGGGTGAGCTTCAACTACGCCGCGGCCGGTACCGCTTACAGCTGGGTAGTCGGCGAGGATCCAGCCAACGGCGCGCCAAGGGACGTCTCGGTCACCCCGTTGCCCGCCCGCGGCGAGCCCGGCACACACACCGTCGAGTTCACCGCATCGAGTACCGGGGACACCTGGGTGGGCCTGCGCAGGCCGGCCGGCGGCAACGGTGAGGAGTTCACTTTGGACGAGTTTGCGGTGTTCGATCTCGGCGCCGGCGGGCGGTGATCCAGAATGGGCCCGTGCGCGTCGTCATCGCTGAAGACCTCGTCCTGCTCCGCGACGGCCTGATCAGGCTGCTCCAGGCGCACGACTTCGAGGTGGTCGCTGCCGTGGACAACGGCCGTGACCTGCTGGAAGCCCTCGTCAGGCACCGACCGGACGTGGCGGTGTGCGATGTCCGACTGCCACCGACGTTCACTGACGAGGGCCTACGGGCCGCGATCGAGGCCCGGCGCCGATTGCCGGGCCTCCCCGTCCTGATCCTGTCCCAGTACGTCGAGCAGCTCTACGCCCGCGAGCTGCTGTCGGACTCCGCGGGCGGCGTCGGCTACCTGCTCAAGGACCGGGTGGCCGACGTCGGGCAGTTCGTGGACGCGGTCCGCCGGGTCGCCGCCGGTGGCACCGCGATGGACCCCGACGTCATCGCCCAGCTGCTGGCCCGCCACTCCCGCGACAAACCCGTCACCGCCCTGACCCCACGCGAACGCGAGGTGCTGAGCCTGATGGCCGAGGGCCGCTCCAACGCCGCCATCGCGGCCAGACTGTTCATCACCGAGAAGGCCGTGTCCAAGCACACCAACAACATCTTCAGCAAACTCGGCCTGCTCCCCGCCGAGGACGACAACCGCCGCGTGCTCGCCGTGCTGGCCTACCTCAATGGCTGAGCCCTCAATGGCTCAGCCGCGGCACATCCCGCTGTACGCGCGGCTGGGACTGGCGGTGCTGCTGGGCGGGTTCGCGGCGGCGCCACTGGTGACCACGGTGCTGATCGGGCTGTTCGCCGATCAGGTGGCGGTGTGGGTACCCGTGCTGGGGGCGCTGGCGCTGGCGGTGTTGTGGCTGCTGTGCTGGGCGCTGGCGGCGGCCACGCCGACGGTGACAGCCCGGACGGCCACCGCCGGTGGTCGGCGGAGGTGGGCGCTGGTGATCGCTCCGGTCGCGGCGGCGGTGTCGGTGGGGCTGTGGTTCCCGTTGATGGCGCTGGGGGTGGTCGACGATCTCCAGGCCATTCAGCTGGGGCTGGTCGGAGCGCTCGGACTGGGTGGCACGGTACTGGTCGACTGGCTGGTGACCCGACGGCGCTGAATCATCGGCGGCGACCGGATCACGGCCAGAGCGCCGACCAGGTCACGGAACGAGTCTCATCGCCGGTCTACTGTAGACAGACCGGGTCCGGTGACGGACAGTTCTCGTTCTATCGGCGAATCTTCGGACATCGATGAACTCGCCGGACTCAGTCGAGAAATTCGAGGAGATTGCCATGAAACCCGCCGCGTTCTCCGCTGCCCGAATTCGGACCCAATTACGCAGACTGCTGGTGGTGGCCGGAATTCTGGCCGCCTGTTCGCTGGTACCGGGCGCGGGCGTGGCCGGCGCCTCCGGCCTGACCCTGGTGCTCTGTCCGCTGGGCACCGAGACCTCCACCTACACCCCCGGCCTGAACAACACAGTCCGCGAGATCACCTACTCCGGATCCGACACCGCCACCTGCCTTTCCCTGGGAAACCCGCTGATCAACTCGTTCGTGGCGCCGTTCTCCGGACAGTTCGAGGGCTCCTGCGAACTCTCCTTCGACCAGGACTCCGGGACCCAGACCTTCGACTGGAACGTGGGCGCCTCGAGCGTGTGGAACTACACCTCGGTGGTGTCCACGAATCCACAGGGACAGGTGGTCGTCGTGCTGGAGGGCCCGATCGTGGCCGGCCAGTTCACCGGGGCCACTGCCCGGCAGGTGGTGGTGCTGCCTGAATTGGACCTCACCGCGTGCGCCACTGAAACTGGCATCACCGGGCGGAATGGCGTGTTCAGTCTGGTCATCACCAGCTGAGTCGACAAATGCACGCGAATAGGCCGATGAACGACCATCGGCCTATTCGTCGTTGTCCTGATTCAGGTCCGCCATGGAGTCGAAGAGTTCGACGGTCTCCACCAGCTCGTCGAGCCCTGGGTACTTGCCGGTCGCCAGGTACTGCCGGAGCACCGTGGCGGAGGTGCTGATGACGATCCGGACCGCACTCGCCAACGGGTCCTGGTCCCGCTCGGATCCCGCCGTCCTCGGATCCAACGGATACCTGACCGAGACGCGCACCGATCCGTGCGGCGAGGTGAACCACCGGTCACTGTCCATGAGTGCGGCCGGATCGCCTGCGAACGGCCGCACGGCCCCATCCGCCGACTCGCTGCCCACGCCGATCGCGACCAGCGCACAGGCCAGCCGCGTCAGGTTCTCCTCATGCGACTGGGGTTCCGGGACCTCCGGCGGCGGCTGCTCCTGGCACAGCTGGGCCGCGTGCCAGGTGATGAAGCCGACAAAGGTGAAGCGCACTCCCGCCGCGAGCAGGGCGTTGAAGATCACCGCGGGGCCGAAGTCGGTCACTGGTTGATGAACCAGCCGAAGGCGGCCTGCACCTCTTTGTCCGACTCCGACACGTAGAACTTCGACGGCGGCCCCAGATCGGTGAGGTAACTGGTGTACCGGATCTCCCTGGGGCACACCGACCCGGTGATCTCCACCTTCTGATCCACCACCAGCTTCCCGGTGCGCAGTTCGTACGCCTTCACCGGGATCGCGATCTTGTGGAAGGTCACGTCCGTGCGGTACTGCGGCGGGGTGCGCTTCTGGTACGGGCAGGTGCGCACCGCCGCGCCGTACTCCTTCGCGCCCGCGCAGACCACCAGCACCGCCTCGGCCGCGTCGCCGACCTTCCACTCCCCCGGCAACCTGCCGGTGAAGGCGTCGTTGCCGAACATCATGGCGCGGTTGGTGCCCTTGGCGTACGGGGCGGCGCCGCTGTAGGGGGCGGGGCGCGTGCAGTAGGCGGGGTTGGAGCCGCGGAGCAGGTTGCGGACGTTGGCGAGTTCGATCTCCAGGGTGGCTTTGCGGGCGCCGTCCTGGGCCTTGCCGGTGAGTTCGTGGCCGGGGTATTGCTCCAGCAGTTGCTGGAACAGGGCGCGGGCTTTTTCCCAGTCCTTGGCGTTCAGGAAGCCGTCGGCGCAGCCGGTGAGCGCGGCCGGCGCGGTGCGGCCGACGACCTCGGTGGAGCGGTCCAGCACATTGCCCGCGGGTTTGCGCTGACGCAGCCAGTCGGTGATCGCGACGGTCTGGCAGGGTTCCTTGGTGGGCAGGCCGCCGAGGAAACCGCTGACGAGTTCCCGCACCATGTTCTCGTGGCCGGGCAGGTCGGTCAGCACCGAGGTGAGGCCGTCGTAGCCCTGGGTCAGCTCCTTGACGTCGCCGCGCAGCGCGGTGGTCAGCCTGCCGGTGGCGAGGGTGATCCGGCGGCAGGCGTCGACGGTGAGTTCGCCGCGCACGGTCAGCGGCGCGTCGGCCAGGTGATGCCCGAGCCAGACCCGGTCCAGCGCGGACATCGCCTGCGCGCAGTCACCGCGTTGCTTGGCCTCGGCCACGGTCTGCTCGATCCCGGTGGCGTCGTAGCGCAGCAGCCCCACCGCCAGCAGCACGGCCACGGTGGCGCTCAGCCCGATCAGCCGCTGTCTGCCGTTGACCACCCGTTCCGCGCGGCGGGCCAGGAAGAAGCCGTGCGCGATCATCGTCAGCCACCAGGCGAGCACCACGAACTCGAACCACCCGCTCCGGGACACCGCGCCGAGCAGCACCAGCAGCAGGATGGTGACCAGCCAGGTGAGCACGAACAGCAGGCGGCGGCGCAGCATCAGGTAGCCGAGGCCGAGCAGCGAGGCGTTGCCCAGGGCCACCGCCAGCGGGTCGTGCCGCCGGGGCACCACTGGTGCGGGTTCCGGCACCGGCAGTGTCTGGTAGTAGTCCATGGCGTCCCCTCGGTCGCGGCACAGGTTCAGGCCGTGACTCATTGTGGGCAGCCGGGTGGGGAGGGTTCCCGGAAATGGTCAAAGCGTGACAGGAAGCGGCCACCTGGCGTGACTGCTTGGCCCGAACGACCGGCCAGTCACTGGTCGTTGAACCGGCCGAACACCACGAACTCGACGCGACTGGCCGATTGCCGGATTCTCACGCACCGTAGCGGCACCAGGCGCTAGGGTGACCGCCATGGCTGATGGCCAACGCGAACCCACGAACGAAGACGGTCCCCTGTTCCGCTCGGCATACGAACACGCCGACGCGGTGGACAAGGCCGAGGACCCCGCGCAACGCCGGCGAGCCTGGGGCGGGTTCCTGCCGCGTGCGCTGGTGGCGCTGGCCGAGGGGTTCCTGCGGGACTGGATGCTCATCGGCGCCGTGTTGTTCTCGGTGATCGTCGGGTTCATCGGCGGCAGCTCAGGCGATCTGCCCTGGATTATCGGGGGTGTGGCCGCGGCGGTGACCGGGACCGCTCTTGTGCTCATCGCCGTCGCACGGCATTGGAGCTTTGGCAGGCAGTGGACCGTGATCCTCGGCGTGTTCGCGCTCCAGATCGTTCTCATGATCCTTTTCTGGCGAACTCACTGAACGGCCGGAGGCGGCGTGTCCACAATCGCGGTGGAGATCAGCGATCTCCGGGGCTGGGCGGGTCAGGTTGGCCGGGCTTCCGGTGACCTGAACTCGGCGCACGGCTATGCGACCGGAAAGATCGCTGACGCGGACTTCGGGCGGGTCCTGGAGCTGATCACCGGTGACTACGCGGCGATGCTCACCAAGGCGCACGCGGTGTTGCGGGCCGACAGCACCGGCCTTGGCGCCGAGAAGGCCGCGCTCGCCGCGAGCGCGGACGAGTACAAGGCCGCGGACGTCAAGTCCCGCAACCACATCACCAACATGGGTGGCGGGGTCACGCTGCACACCAGCGATGACGGCGTGGCCAACGGCTTCGACGACATCGCCTCCGCCCAGACCAAGCTGAACCCGCCCAGCCCCGGCGCCGCCCAGCTCCCACAGGTCTCCTTCGGCTGGGTGCTGGACAAGGTGTGCGAACTGGTGGTGTGGGTCGGCGGCCACGACCCGCGGGAGTACGTCACCAAGTGGATCGCCGGGGACATCGGAAAAGCGTCCATGCAGGTCTCGGCCTGGCGCGCGGTGGCAGACTGCGTGGACGCGGTACAGGCCAACCTCAACTCCGGCAAGGCCGCCATCGGCCGCACCTGGATCGGGGCCGCCTCGGATGCCGCGGGCGCGCAGATGGGCACATGGGGTACGGCCCTGACCGATCAGGGCGGCAAGATGCGCCAGCTCGCCGGGCACCTGCACGACTGCGTGGACCAGGCGGTCAAGATGGCGCAGTGCGTGGTCGACATCATCAAGACGGTGATCAGCATCGTCATGGCCGGGCTGAGCAACGCGGCGATCCCGCTGTACGGCCAGTGGAAGTTGATCAAAACGGTCAAAGAGGCCATCACGATGATCAACAGCGCCCGTAAGGTGATCATGGCGTTCTGGAACGTGCTCACCATGGTCAAGTCGTTCATCCAGCTCTGTGCCTCGGCCTTCACCGCTGATTCGCTGCCGCCCGCTCCGTCGGCGGTGGCGCCGCGATGACCACCCCGGAGTTCGACGAGGCCGCCTTCCGCGCCGCGATCGACGAGCTGGATTCGACCATCGGCCAGGCCCAGGAGGAGCTGTACCGCTTCGAGCGGGAGAACCAGCCCACTCGCGAGGAGCTGGCCGCGCTCCAGCAGGCCGCGCTGCGGGGTGAGCTGGGCGATGACATGCGATCGATCGCCCGCCGTGTTGACGACGGCCAGGACACCTGGCAGTCGGTCTTCAACGGCACCAGCCCGGCCGCTGGGTTGCTGCGCGGCCACATCGACCGGATGGTCGCGGCGAACCGCGAGGCCATTGGCGAGGCGATCGAGGAGGACCCGGACTTCGACCCTCGCCCCGATCTCTAGAGTCGCGCCGCCGGCCGCTCCAGGAACACCCGCTGGGGGCACGGTGTCCGACGATCTGCTCCGGCCGACGATCCGCGTGGGCAGCAGGGCGATCAGGACAGTGCGAGCAGGACTCCAGCCCCCTTGCCGGGTTTGCTGTTCCAGTCCTGGATCTTGGCGGCGACCTTCGCCAGGCGAGGATCATCTGGGCCGACCTCGATCTGGAAATGGCCCTCATCCGGACGGACCCGGTCTCCGCCCCAGCTGACGATCCCCTCGCAGTCGCGGAGCACGTCGCGCAGGACAACGAGTTCGGCAGGCAGGAATCCACCAGAGACCCCTGGCCGGTACCAGCCGGGCCGGAGGTCGACCGCGGTGCCGGAGGCGTGGTTGGTCTCGTAGCCGGTCACGCTCGCCTCCTCCTGGTACCCCAGCGCTTCGCCGCTGTTGAGTGCGCCGATCTCGTAGTGGAACCGCCGCACGACGTGCGTCAGGACAACAGCCACGGCGCCGATGCGTAGCGCCACGGTGACCGGGCTGCCGGTGATCGGCCGGGTCCAGATCGAGCCGCCGATGTCGGCGCCCGCCTCCATCTCCCAGCCATTGGCGCTGCGCCCTCCGACGAGGACCCGTGCCCGCGCTCGCTCCTTCGCCTTGGCAGCGGCCGGTTCGCGGTCGGTGGCCCGCGCGGTTGTCGCGAACACGGTGCCGAGTCCGGCTACCGCGACCGCGGCGACGCCGGCTCTCAACACCGTGCGACGCGTCAGCTTGTCACCTGTGGTGCCCATGGGAATTTCCCTTCATCGCCGCTTCCGCCGCGGCCGGATTCGTTGGTCAATACCACCTGGCCAGCACCCAGAGATGCGGCCAGATCCACACGGCCAGGGCCGGGGCGAGCAACACGAGAACGCCCAGTGGCCAGTACCACCGCGCCGGGGCCTTGCCGATCCGCGCGATCGGGTAGTTGAGCGCGGCGAAGACAATGAGCATCGGAATCACCAGCACCGCGCCGGTGACGACCAGGACGAGCGCACCGTCGTTCATGGTCGGATCCGGCTCGGTCCACCCGAGCGCCGCCCCGAGCACGCCGCCGGCGAAGCCGAACGGAATGACCCCGAAGTAGCCCAGCAGGGCGTTGAGCCCGATCATCAACGGCCAGACCAACCCGTGCCGTGGCGCGGCTGTGGGCGTAGCGGAGTCGTTCATCCCGATGCCCGTCACCTGCTGCGCGCTGTCGAGTTGTACTTCTCGAACACCCGGTACAGACCGAGCAGCTGGCGGCCGTACTCCTCGGCTTTGCCGCCTGTTCCGTTGTACCGGGCCAGGGTCTTGCGGCTGGCGTCCTCAGTGAAGTCCAGGCCTGGCCGGCCAACCCCGGCCTGGTCGGCTCCCTCGATCAGCACCAGCGGAATGGTGCTGATGTTGTAGTTGGCGTCGTAGTGCAGCTTCTGCCACACCTGCCAGAGGTCCGAGTCCTTGGCGGGGTCCATGATCGGGCCGGTGGCGATGCCCTTTCTGATGCAGTAGTTGCGGGCGCGGATCGCGGTGGCGGCGAAGATCTGGCCGAGGCCAGTGCTGCTGTCCCGTTTCGTGCTGATCACGGTGCCATCGTGGTAGTCGATGACCAGCCGGTCGGCCAGCGGGTCATCCAGGTTGTACTTGCGGATCTCCCAGAACAGCGGGCACTGGATGAGTGCCTTGCGGATCCGCAGGTTGCGGGCCAGGTTGGTGATGCGGACGTCGTGGGCCAGCATGGTCTCGAACGAGAAGGTCGTGCTGTTGGGCTGACCCCAGGCAGTAAGCCCTGGTCCCCCGTTTTCGGGTACGTTGATCGATTCCAGGTAGGCCTGCAGATCCTTGAGCATGGCGGCCTGCTGTGACCGGTCGAACTCGACGTCCGCGCCGGATGGCTTGACCGGTTCGTCGAACACGTTCTGGCCTTGGTCCAGGCCGGAAGCGATGTCCTTGTCGACTTCGACGGCGCTCGAACCAGTGCCAGCGCGGACCGTGGCGATCTGGTCGAAGGCCCAGTCCACCGGCATCGGGTAGCCGAGATTGCCGGAGAAACCGGTGGACATGCCGGAAACAAAACTGGCCGAGGTCAAGCCCGCCGCGCCGACCCTGCTGCACACGTTGCGCGGGCCGTAGATTCCGGCCTGGTATCCGCGACCGTTCTCGTCCAGCACCTCCTTGATTCCCCGGAAGTGTGGCAAAATATTTCCACTGACCTGGTAGTCGAGTGCGTCGAAGTCCACCGCGAAGTAGATTCGCGTGCCCGACTTGAAGCCATAGGAGCGCGCCCACTCGATCGCGTTGTAGGCATCCGATCGACCCTGTTCCTGGCTGAAATAGGAGGCTTCCCCACCCCAGGTCTGATAGATGGGGAAGACCCGTAGCCCGTTGCCGGTGATCGTGGCCAGTTCACCGGCCTGGATCTTCTTGTCCAGGCTGCTGTTCGGCACGTTGCACTGCTTCGGTCGATCAGCGGGAACTTCGACTGGAGTCCCGCAAGCGTGCCTTGGCCGAAGTTGTCGACCAGTGTGGCAATAAGCAGTTCGTACTGCAGCGCGCGAGTCAACGCGTAGATAGTCGTCCAGCCGGTTTTTCCGTTCTCCTCGATCTTCGGAATACCTGACACGTTGTAGGAATTGATGAAACGCTGCGCCCTGACAACAAGTTCATCCACCGATGAAACATCCCCCTGGTTACTGCTGGCTACCCCAGAGGAATACTTTCAGCTACCGGAGAACCGGGACAGTCCACAACCTCACGAGGCGGCCATGAGTTTCTCAGGCATCCAGGACCTCCCTTGCCTGACCACTCAGCTCAGGTGCGCCGCCAACCGCTCCAGGAACACCCGCTGCCCCTTCACCAACTTCACCGCCGCGGTCTCCAGGTCGAACCAGGCCACCCGGTCCAGTTCCGGGAACTCCGCGAACTTCCCCGAGCGCGGCGGCCACTCCAGCTGGAACGTGCCCGGCACCACCCGCTCCAGGTCCACCGAGCCGGAAAGGGCCCACACCGCGACCACTTTCGCCGACTGCCGCGCCTCCCCCAGCGACACCAGTTCACCCTCGGGCGCGGGCAACCCCAGCTCCTCCAGGAACTCCCGCCGGGCCGCGGCCTCGGGTGGCTCGTCCTCGGTGTGCTCGCCCTTGGGGATGGACCACGCCGCCTCGTCCTTGTTCGCCCAGAACGGGCCGCCCATGTGTCCCAGCAGGACTTCGGGGCCGTTGTCGCCATTGCGGTGGACCAGGATGCCCGCACTTCGCCGCGCCATCGGCTCAGGTTAGTCCGGTCGCGTAGGCTTCCTGCGGAACTGGAGGGGGCACGGTGTCCGATGATTTGCTCCGGCCGACGATCCGCACGTCAGCCGGGACCCAACGGCCTTGGCGAGTGGCCAGCCAGGCCTATGTCGCCTTCTTCGGCGGCGTGCTGGCGGTCACCCTCATCGGCTACCTCAACTCGCGCCGGCTGGGCGTGCCCGCGCGGGACCGGCGCTGGCTGCTGGTGATCGGCGCGGCGGCGCTGACCGCTGAACTGGTGATCGCCTCGCTGCTGGCGGAGCTGATCACCTCCAGTCCGTTGCGGATCATCATCCGGGTGGTGGCGTTGCTGGCCTACTTCGCGATGGCTCGTCTGCAGCACACGCCGGAGCGGGTTTTCCAGTTGCGCGGTGGTGAGCACGCGCGGTTGTGGAAACCGGGGCTGGCGGCGGTGTTCGGGCTTGGTCTGCCGGAGCTGGTGCTGGTGGCGATCGTGGTGGTGGCCTCGTGAGTGCGGAGACCTTCGCGCTGGCTCAGCACTGGCTGACCATCGGTCAGGCCGAGCGGGCCCTGGACACGCTGTCCCAGTTGCACGGTGAGGACGCGGTCGGCTATCCGGCCACGCTGTTCCGGGCCACCGCGCTGTGGATGCTGGACCGTTCCGCCGAGGCCGCCCAGGCCGCCGCGGACGGGATCAGCCGGTTCGGGCCGGACCACTCGCTGCTGCGGGTGCTCGGCAACGCCCAGCACGAGCTGGGTGACTGGCCGCGGGCCGAGGAGGCCCTGCTCACCGCGTTGCACCAGGATCCGGAGGACCCGCAGCTGCTGTGCGACTACGCACGGCTGTGCCTGTCCGCGGGGCAGGTGGACAAGGCGGAGCAGCTGGTGGAGCGGGCCGCCCGGATTGATCCACATATGCAGTCTGTCGGCCAGGTGCGGGCGATGGTGGCACTGGCCAGGGGGCAGGACGCGGAGGCGGCGCGGCACAGCGCGAACAGCCTGGCGCACGATCCGGACAGCAGCGCGGCGCGGGCCATGCACGGCAACGCCGCCGCCCAGCTGGGCGATGTGGACGGCGCCTACCGCTCCTTCCGCGCGGCCGCGGCCGCCGAACCCGGCAACGCCGCCTTCGTGGAGGCCGCTCGGGAGGCCCGGCTGGCCGCGCATCCGTTGCTGCGCCCGCTGCGGCCGATGTACAAGATCGGGCCGATGAAGCTGTGGATCGGCTTCATCTTCGTGCTGCTGGGCCTGCGGATGGCCGGGCTGTGGCCGTTGTCCACCGCGCTGACCGTCTGCTGGGTCGTGTACTGCCTCTACTCGTGGGTGGCGCCGCCGCTGGTGCGCCGCTGGCTGGAGCGAAACCGATGAGACACCTTCTGTCAACCTCATGCCGCCGACGGCGGGTGGAGGGCCTGTTGTCGGTTGCGAAGGTGAACGGTTTCGTCGTAGCGGACGCCTCGGGTGAGGCAGTGCCACAGAATTTCCAGCC
>NZ_JBQJIM010000052.1:0-34768 GCF_052078295.1 Crossiella sp. CA198 | reverse complement strand
TCGCTAGACGCAATCCTTTATCAATGTGATCTCAAAGGAACCTCAAACGAGGTTTCAAATATATAAGCTCTACTGGCTTACATCGGCACACTGTTGAGTTCTCAAAGAACACACGCACACCGCACAATCTATCAGCTACTCGCCGACAGCTTGTCCCGGGGCTTGATTGTCCTGGAAGCTAGTTTTTCCTTCGGGCGCCCACTCTACCACCTACTGGCGGGAGCTTGGTTCGCGGCCCTTCCGGCGGTCCGTTCCCGGTTATTTCCGGGGCCGTTCCGCGCTGGCAGAGAGAAAGTTACTCAGGGGCGAATGAGAAGTCAAATCGGCTGGTCAGGGGCGGTTTGGTGGATTACGGGAGGCTGCTGACCAGCGGTATCCGGCAGCAAAGTCGGGCGATGCCGAACGAGGACGGTTTCGGAGACCGCCAAGGCGGTGCGGATAGGCAGTGCGAGCCGCCAGTGCCGGCCGCTTCGGCCGTGCTGCCGAGTTACCGGTGGGAGCGTCCCGGCCCGCGGGTGCGTTCCGGGCGTGCCGGCACTCGGTGGCCGATAGCATCCGGAGCAGGTTCGGCGAGGGGAAAGCTTCGATGAGCGAGAAGGCGGCGCGGCCGATCGCCTGCACCATCACCACCGCCGCCGGGATGCCCGCGGCGCGCGTGCTCGCCGGTTCCTATCTGGAGTGGAACCCCGGGCATGAGTTCGTCATCGCGGTGCTCGACGGGGACCGGGGCGCGCGGCAGGCCAATGGGGTCCGGGTAGTCGGCTGGGACGGGTTCGGGCTCGGCGAGGACAGCTACCTGCGGCTGGCGACCGCGTTCCCGGCGGCCGAGCTGCGTACCGCACTGGTGCCGTTCCTGCTGCGCGCGTTGCTGACCAGGACCGATCTGGTGACCAGCCTGAGCAGGGACAGCAAGGTGTTCGCGCCGTTCGTCCGGCTGGCCGATCTGACCAGGGCGCACGGCGCGGTGCTACTGCCCAGGTTGCTGGCGCCGCTGCCCGAGGACGGACGCTCGCCGAGCGAGGCCGAGGTGCTGGCCGGTGGCGTGTTCGACCCGGCGTTCCTGAGCGTGACCGGCCGGGCCGGGGCGATGCTGGACTACCTGTGCGAGCGGGTCGGGCGCAACGCGGTGAGCGGGGACGACCGGTGGCCGCGGTGGACCGATGAGGTCGCGGCGTTGTTCCCGCACGTGGTGCTGCGGGATCCCGGGGTCGGGGTCGGGCACTGGAACGCCGGGCAGCGTCCGGTGACCGCGGATGTCAGTGGGACCGTGCGGGCCGGTGGCGAGCTGCTGCGCACGTTCGTCTTCAGCGGGTACCGGCCGGAGCGGCCGTGGCTGCTGGCCGATCTGCCGGGGCGGCCGCGGGTGCTGTTGTCGGAGCAGCCAGCGGTGCACGCGCTGTGCGAGACCTACCGGGGTGAGCTGCTGGCCGCGGGCTATCGGCCGGACACCCCTGAGCTGTGCAAGTTCGATGAGCTGCCGGACGGCACGCCGTTGACGCCGCTGGTCCGGGAGTTGTTCCGGGCGGAGTGGGGCAAGGCGGCGGCCAAGCAGTTGGCGGGCAAGGGGGCAGAGGTTCCGCCGCACGCGTTCGGGCCGGACAAGGGCGGCGCGTTCCGGGACTGGCTGGCCGGGCCGGGCAATCCGACCCAGGCGCACTCCGGGCTGAACCGCTGGGTGACCGCGATCTGGGACAGCCGGGTCGACCTGCGGGTGGTGTTCCCGCGGCCGACCGAGGGCGACAACGAGGCCTACCGGCAGTGGTGCCGGGGGGTGGCCACCACCGAGCACGACCTGGCGGAGTGGGCGGTGCCGGAACCCGCGCTGGAACGGCCGGCGCCGGTGGCCGAGTTCGGGGTGAACCTGCTGGGGCACCTGACCGCGGAGCTGGGCGTCGGCGAGCTGGGCCGGGCCCTGCACAAGGCGGTGCACGCGGCGGGTATCCCGACCGCGACCGTGGTCGAGGACTTCCTGGTGAACAACCGGACCGCGATCGAGCGGCCGGCCTCGCTGGGCGCGCCGCGGTACCCGCTGAGCGTGCTGTGCATCAACGCCGACACCACCACGCTCGCGGTGGACCTCTACCCGCAGCTGTTCCACCAGCGGTACCGGATCGGCGTGTGGTCCTGGGAGCTGGACGAGTTCCCGCCGAGCATGCACAAGGCGTACGAGCTGGTCGACGAGATCTGGACGATCAGCGAGTTCTGCCGGGCGGCGATCAGCGCGCACACGGACAAGCCGGTGAAGGTGTTCCCGATCCCGATCAGCGACCCCGGTCCGCCCAACCGCGGCCGCAGGCTGCCGGGTGCGCCGTTGCGGTTCCTGTTCGCCTTCGACTTCAACAGCATCGCGGCGCGGAAGAACCCGTGGGGCCTGGTGGAAGCGTTCCGGCTGGCCTTCCCGGCGGATCCGGACGTGCGCCTGGTGGTCAAGGCGATCAACGGCGAGCTGCACCCCGGCGCGGCGGAGCGGTTGCGCACGCTGATCGGCGACGACCCGCGGATCGAACTGATCGAGCGGTACCTGTCGGTGGCCGAACTGGCCGCGCTCTACGACGAGAGCGACTGCTACGTCTCCCTGCACCGCTCGGAGGGCTTCGGGTTCACCGTGGCCGAGGCGATGATCCGCGGACTGCCGGTGATCTCCACCGACTACTCGGGCACGGCTGAGTTCCTGGACGCGGTGACCGGCTTCCCGGTGTCGTTCGAGTTCACCCAGGTAGGTGAAGGCTGGGAGCCGTACCCGCCGACGGCGCGCTGGGCCGAGCCTGATCCGGCGGCTGCGGCGCGGGCCATGCGGCGGGTGGCGGATGATCCTGAGCACGCCGCTGCGGTGGGCCGGGCGGGGCGCGAGTACATTCTGCGTACCCGCACCGTGTCGGCCGCTGCGAACTGGGTGCGCGAGCAGCTCGAACAGGCGTACGGCGCTGCTCAGCGACGAGGCGCCTGATTCGCGCCGGTGGGCGCAGGGTCACGACTTGGCAGCGGCATACACCACTGACGATGGCATCGGCACAATATGCCGCGTCTTCTTTACCCAGTGGAAGGGGGTGCCAGGGTGACCTGGCATGACGAGCTCCGCAAGCTCGACGAGGGTCTGGCCGCCGGTCTGATCTCCGCCGAGGAGTACCGCGCTCGCCGCGATGAGTTGCTGTCGGCGGCGGCCGGGGCGGGTGGCTCACCCTCCTTCACCCCACCGGGTGGTCAGCAACAGAGCATCGACAGCACCCAGGTGATGCAGCCGATCCGGGACAACACCCCGCCGCCGGGGAACCCGGAGGCCACCCAGGTGGTGGCCAACGGTGGCGCGGAGGCGACCCAGGTGGTGCGCGGCTGGCAGCCGCAGCAGCCCCCCGCCGGCGACGCCGACCGCACCCAGGTGGTGCCGAACGCGGGTGGGCAGCCGGGCTTCCCGCCGCCGCCCCAGCAGCATCAGCAGCCGGGTTTCCCGGCCTCGCCGCCGAGCGGGTTCCCCCCGCCGCCGCAGCCGTTCCAGCAGCACCAGCAGCAGCCTCCGCAGCAGCAGCCGCAGACCCCGTGGGGCGATGAGTCCAACGCGGCCCCGCCGTGGGGTGGCGCCGGTGACCTGCCGCCGCTGCCGCCCGCCGGCAACGAGGCGTGGATCCGGCAGGGGCCGGAGGTGTTCGGCGCACCCTCGGGCAAGTCCTCCAAGGTGCTGCCGATCATCGGCATCGTGGTGGTGCTGGCGCTGGTCGGCGGGGCGGTGTGGTTCTTCGGCTTCCGCAACACCGGCGGCGACCCGAACAACACCGCCACCTCGAACACCTCCAGCGTCGCGCCGACCACGACGACCACGCAGAAGCCGTTCGAGGCACTGCCTCCGGGGCCGGGCGCACCGGACCCGAAGAGCCGGGTCTACGACGCGGGCGGCCTGCGCGCCGCCGAGCTGCTGGCGCCCAAGGAGATGGACGCCATCGAGCCGCTGGCCGCCGGCGACATCAGCTACAAGGGCAGCACCAACGAGCCGTTCCAGTACTCCACCTTCGTGATCGAGACCAAGGACGCGGCCGCGGCCAAGGAGCTGCAGACCAAGCTGATCGACTTCGGCAAGACCGACGGCCTGGTCAAGGGCGAGGTCGGCGGGCTGGCCAAGGGCGGCGAGATCCTGCAGTTCATCGACGACGCGCGGGCGCTGTACCGGATCGTGTGGACCTCGGGCAACAAGGTGATCCGGGTGAACGTGGCCCAGGTCCCGTCGCCGCCGCAGGGTCCGGACCGGGACGCGAAGCTGGTGCCGCAGTTCCACGCGCTCGCGGTGGCCGCGGCCGGCAAGTTTCCCGGCCAGTGAGTGACGAGGTAGCCACGGATCGGCGTGACGAACCGCGGGAACGCGGTGGCTTCACGCCGATCTCGCAGGTCGAGATGGCCGCACCGGAGTGGCTGCGCCGGATCAGCTGGCCAGCGGTGCTCATCGGGGTCTTCGGCGTGCTGCCGGTGCTCGGCGCGGTGCTGGAGATCGCGGGCGCGCCGCGGCTGCACTTCGTGGACTACTGGTACCTGCTGACACAGATCACCAACGACGACGGTTCGCTGATCCCGCGGGCGATCCTGCAGTACCACAACGAGCACCCGATGTTCGTGCCCGCGCTGCTGTTCTGGCTGGACGCGAAGTTCCTCGGTGGCAGCAACCACGCGCTGGGGATCGTGACCGCGGTGTTCGCCGCGGGCATCGTGGTGGTGCTGAACCGGATGCTGCCGCGGTCGCTGGAGGTAGTGAAGCGGTCCGCGCTGACGGTGGCCTTCGCCTTCCTGGTGTTCTCCACCAACGCCACCGAGATGTTCGGCCAGGGCATGAGCGGGGTGTCCTGGATGCCGCAGTTCTTCTTCGCCACGCTGGCGGTGCTGCTGGCCCAGCGCGGCCGCCCGGTGTGGTCGGTGCTGGCGGCACTGGCCGGATGCGCCTGTCACGGCACGGCGTTCGCGGTGTTCCCGGCGCTGGCGCTGGTGTTCTTCCTGCGCGGGGACCAGGCCCGCCGGGTGCTGTGGCCGCTGGCGATCGGGCTGGCCGTGGTGGTCGGCTGGGCGCTGACGGTGAACCGGAGCTGGAAGTCTTCCGGCTCGCTGCGGGCCGATGACTACCTGGCGATGGCGGCGGGCACGATCGGTCAGCTCTGGTCGGCGAAGACGCCGGAGATCGCGGTGGCGATGGGCGCGTTCACCGCGGCCGGGATCGTGACCGCGGTGATCCTGCTGCTGCGCAGGCGGGTCATGGGTGCGGTGGACGCGCCGGTGGCGGGCTGGGCCGGACTGGGCACCTACATCCTGGCGGCGGCGATGATGATCGGGCTGTCCCGGGCGTTGCTGGGCATCGGGGTGTCGCTGGCAGGGCGGTACGCGGAGATCGCGGCGCTGGCCGCGGCCGCGTTGCTGACCCTGGCGGTGCTGTGGTTCCCCGGCTGGTCGGTGACCAGGGTGAGCGCGGTGGTGCTGGCGGTGGCCGCGGTGACCTACGTGATCGGCAACGGGCAAGCCGGGATCCAGCGGCACCTCTACGACGACCAGAAAGTCGCGGCGGTGGCGATGCGGGTGAACGCGCTGACCGAGCTGACCCGGCTGCGGATTCCGGCCGCGGTGTTGCCCGCGGCCAAGGGCATCGGGGTCTACCCGTTCAACTCCGGCTTCACGCTGGGCTGTGGGCCGGGCCGGGAGCTGGGTGACCAGGTGGCCGCGGACAAGATCGAGGAACTGGCGAATCCCGCCCCTGACCTGCCCAATGTCGGCAACATCGACAGCGGGCCGGTGCGCGGGGACGCGCCGATCAGCGGCTGGGCCCTGGTGGCCGAGCGGGCGGTGGACTGCGTGCTGGTGCTGGACTCGTCGAACCGGATCGTCGGTGGCGGCGGGGTGGGCATCCGGCGGCCGGACATCGCGCAGGCGCTGCTGGTGGATGAACAGAACAGCGGGTTCATCGCGGTGACCGCGCCGGGGGCGAGCAATCCCCGGGTGGTGGTGTCCGCGCGCGGCGCGCTGTTCCACGTCGGGGCTGTGACCGCGAAGGCGGGCTGAGTGGTGAGCGGGGACAACGAGGTGCTGTGGCGCGGGCTGCTGGCCCCGTTGCGGCTGACCGCGGAGGCGCGGCTGGTGCAGGTCGGCCCGGAGGGGCTGGCCGAGGGCGGGCCGTTCGACCTGGCGTTGCTGGACGGCTCGCTGGAGCACACCGCGGCTCCGGCCGGGCTGCTCGGCCAGGTGGCCGGGCAGCTGGCGGCCGAGGGCGTGCTGGTGCTGGCGGTGCACAACCAGCTCGGGCTTGGGCAGTTGCTGGGCAAGGCCGATCCGGTGCGGGAGCGGATGTGGCTGGGCGCGGCGGACTACCCGGGCAGGCCGGGGCCGCGGACCTGGAGCCGCCGGGTGCTGGCCGGGTTGCTGGACGGGGCCGGGCTGACCGCGCAGCGCTGGCTGCTCTGCTATCCGGACCACGTGCGGCCGCGGGTGCTGGTGGACGGCGCGGTGTTCGAGCGGGAGGACCGGCTGGAGCTGGTCGACAAGCTGGTGCGGGATCCGTTGCTGGGCGCCGCGGACGAGCAGCTGGCGGCGGCGCCGGGCCGGCGGTTGCATCAGCTGGCGCTGGCCGAGGGTTTCGCGGCGGCGGTGGCGCCCGCGTTCCTGGTGGTGGCCGGGCGGACGCCGGAGGCGGTGGCCAGGGTGGCCGCGCCGGGGCTGGCCTGGCTGGTGAATCCGAGCAGGCAGCCGCGGTGGCAGCGGGCCCGCCGGTTGAGCGCGGACCTGGTGCTGGAGACGATCGAGGGCACCGACAACACCGAGGGCTGGCTGCGGCAGCGGGTGGTGCCCGCCGAGCCGTGGTTGCCGGGGCGGTGTCTGGACACCGTGTTGCTGGAGGCGCTCGCCGCCGGTGATCTGGACCGGGCAGGCGGACTGCTGGGCCTGTGGTGCCGGACCTGCCTGGCCCAGGCGCGGCCGTTGACCGCGGAGGATCTGCGGCATCCGTTCCTGCCGGGCCGGGCCGGGGTGCCGGTGCTGCCGCCGGACTGCCTGGACGTGCATCCGGGGAACCTGGTGCTGGGGCCGGACCGGGAGGTGCGCCGGATCGACCTGGAGTGGGAGGCCGGGTCGGGGGTGGACGCGGAGCTGGCGTTGTTGCGCGGGCTGCGCGAGTTCGCCAGGGAGCTGCGGGATTCCGGGGCGCCGCATCCGTGGCCCGCGGAGACGAATCTGCAGAAGTTGTTGTTCCGGCTGGCTGACCTGTGCGGACTGGGTGGTCCGGCGCGGCAGCGGTGGGTCGAGCTGACCTCGGCCGAGGCCTCGTTGCAGGAGCTGGTGTCGGGGGCGCCGCGGGACCGGGTGCTGGCGACGCTGGAGGCGGACGCGGTGCTGCCGGGGCGGCCGCGGGTGTGGGAGTTGCCGCCGGGGCTGGGCGAGGTGGGCCGGGCGCTGGCGGCCAAGGAGCAGGCGGAGAAGACGGCCCGCTCGCTGTGGACCGATGTGGAGGCGCTGCGCCAGCAGATCGCGCACCGGCAGGCCGAGCTGACCCAGGCGAAGGCGCAGGCCGAGGAGCTGCGGGCGGAGCTGACCAAGGAGCACCAGGCGGCCGAGGAGGCGTTGCGGGCCGCGGACGCCGAGCGGGAGTCGCTGCGGCAGGAGCTGGCGCGCACCCAGGACGAGCTGGTCGAACTGGACAACCGGGTGGGCAGCGCGTTCGCCGGGCTGGCGGAGGCGACCGAGGATTTCGAGCGGGTGCGTTCGGAGGCGGACGCGGCGCGGGCGGATGCGGCCGGGCAGGCCGGCGCCAGTCAGCAGCTGCGGGACCGGCTGGCCAGGACCCGGGCGCGGCTGGACGCGCTGGAGGGGTCTTCGCTGGTACGGGCCGGGCACCGGTACGTGTGGCCGGCGGCGCGGGCGGCCAGGGGCATGCGGGATCTGCTGCTGGGCCGGGGCGGGGCTGAGCCGGACAGCGTGTTGCGGCGGGCCAGCCGGTACGCGCCCGCGCTGACCCCGTTGCTGGCCAGGCGGTTGCGGGTGCGCGAGGGCGCGGCGCGGGAAGCCGGGTTGCGGTTCGCGGTGGACGTGCCGGGCGAGCCGGTGCACATCGGACGTGGTCAGGTGGTGGATCTGGCCGGCTGGGCGGTGCACGCGGACCTGCCGGTGCGGGCGGTGTGGATCAAGGCTGACGGGCGGATGTGCCCGGCGAACCTGGGTTACCACCGGCCGGTGGTGCGCCAGGAGCTGGGCGCGGCCGGGTGGCACGTGCCGGCGGGCAGTGGGTTCCGGGCGCGGATTCCGTTGCCTGCCGGGCCGACCCGGCACGACCTGCCGCTGGAGCTGATCGTCGACCTCAGTGATGGCACGCGGTTGCACCGGGCGTTGCCGGGCCTGCGGACCAGGGCCGAGGTGGGGATCCGGCCGGTGCGGGTGGCGTGGCCGGGGTCGGGTCCGCGGGTGGCGATCTGCCTGGCGACCTACCACCCGGAGCGGCGGTTCCTGGCCGAGCAGCTGGACTCGATCCGCAAGCAGACCCACGACAACTGGGTGTGCGTGATCTCCGATGACGGCACGGATCCGGCGGCGCGGAGTGTGCTGGCCGAGCTGACCGAGGACGATCCGCGGTTCGTTGTCGTCGAGCACGAACGGAACGTGGGCTTCTACCGGAACTTCGAGCGCGCGTTGCGGCTGGCGCCGTTGGACGCGGACGCGATCGCGTTGTCGGATCAGGACGATGTGTGGGATCCGGACAAGCTCGCGGTGCAGCTGGAGCGGCTGACCGATCCCAAGGTGCAGCTCGTCTACTGCGATATGCGGCTGATCGACGACTACGGAAAACTGATCGCCGAGACCTCCTGGGGCAAGCGGCGCAACCAGTGGCGCGAGCTGGACGCGCTGCTGATGCTGAACACGGTGACCGGCGCGGCCTCCCTGGTGCGGGCGGACCTGGTGCGGGAGCGGGTGTTGCCGTTCCCGCCGGGCACGCCGACGGCCTATCACGACCAGTGGATCGCGGCGACGGCGTTGTCGGTCGGCGCACTGTCCTTTGTGGACCGTCCGTTGCAGTCCTATCGGCAACATGGGGAGAACGTCAGCGGGTGGATGCTGCCGTGGTGGACCTCGGGTCTGCCGGGGCCGGTGGGACTGGCCGAGCTGAGCCTGGGGATCGAGCGAGGGCTTACTCCGCAGCGGCGGGAGGAGCTGGAGCACGTCGTGGAGCACGAGCTGCGGCGGATCGCGCAGTTCGCGGCGGTGTTGCTGGCGCGCAATGGGGATCAGCTGAGTGCGGCGGATCGCGGTGAGCTGGTGAAGCTGGCCGGGGTGGAGCGGCAGTTGTCGGTGCTGGTGGAGCTGGCGGCGCGGAATGGGAATCGGCCGGAGACCGGTGGGACGGAGCGGTATTTCCTGACCGCGGCGTTGCGGTGGCATGCGTTGCGGCGGGCGCGGCGGCGGATGCCGGAGCGGACCGTGCCACCGCTGGACTAGAGGGCTGAGGCGTCGGGCCTTGGCTCTCGTTCCAGGAAGAGGCGGCCGGTGCGGCGCAGGGTTCGCCAGTCGAGGTACCGGTTGACCACGTCGAACGCGGACAGGGCCGCACCCACCAGCGGGTAGCTGAAGTGCGGCCAGTCCAGCAGCAGGTAGGTCGCTGTCAGGACTGCGGCAGGCAGGATCGGGAAGTAGAAGATCCTGCGTGCCCAGGGGTTCAGGAAGAGCCATCGCCAGAAGCCGGAGTCCTTGGCGGTGGGAGTCACCGGGCAACCTTCGCGTAGGTCTTGGTGGGTGGGGCGATGCCGCAGTGGATGAGGACCTCGGCCATCGCCGCACTGAACTGCGCTTCGCTGAAGTGGGTGGCGGCCAGTTCCAGCAGGGTGGCCTGGATGGCGGTCCACTTGGCGTCGTCGTCGAGCAGGCGCTGGGTCAGTTCGGCGAGTTCGGCCGGGGATTCGGCGACCAGGTGTTCGCGCAGGTCGCCGAGTGGAATGCCTTCGGCGCCCAGTGCCGTGGTGGTGAAGGGCAGGCCGTGGGCCATGGCGTCCAGGAGTTTGGTCTGGGTGCCCGCGCCGCTGGCGGCCGGGTTGACCAGGACCCTGGCGGTACGCAGGTAGGGGGCGGGGTCGGGGACCCAGCCGATGACGTCCACGCCGGGGGCCCGCAGGGCGACCGGGGCGTGTGCGCCGATGACGCGCAGGCGGGGGGCGTCCAGCAGCGGCAGGACCTCGGTGATCAGGGTGTGCGCGGCCACCTTGTTGGAGGTGGCGGTGGCGGCGAAGGCGCCGTAGAAGAGCAGGCCCTCGCGACGGTCCGGACCGGCGGGGGCCGGGGTGGGGTGCACCGGGTACGGGGCCAGGCGCAGGTTGGCCTGGGGGGCGTGACGGGTGGCCCAGTCGAGTTCGGCGGTGCCGCCGACGGTGCTGAGTTCGGCCCAGGTCAGGGCTTTCTGCTCGGCTTCACGCCAGGTCGCGGCTTCGGTGGCGCAGTGGCGGCGAGCGGAAGCGTCGGGGAGCACGGAGAAGCGGCGTTCGGCTTCGCGGTGCTGGAAGGTCTGGGTGTCGAACAGCCGGATGGCTTGCGGCTGAGTCTTGGCGACCTCTTCGGCCAGCGGGAAGCCGCGCGCGGAGAGGGCGACGATGATGTCGTAGAGTCCGGCGCGGTCGCGGCCCCAGACAGTCGGGTTGTCCACAATGGACACTTCGACGCCGGTGGCGCGCAGGGCGGTGGGCTCGCCGTGGGTGGCCAGGACGGTGATGGCGGCCTCGGGGTTGGCCTGCCGCCAGTACTGGATGACCGCCCAGGCTCGTTGCGCGCCTTGGCCCTGGGTGGGGTCGGGGACCTGGTCGGCGGTGAGCAGGACCCGGTAGGGCGCTTGCTGATCGCGTAGCCACCACAGGCGGTGCGGGTGTTCGTGCACGCCGACCGCCGGCGGGCGTTTGGCCAGGGCTTCCGGCCAGCGGCGGACGAAGACCTCGTGGTTGATGGTGGACAGCTCGATCGCACGCGGGGTGGTGCTGCTGCCGTGCCGGATGTGCCGGACCTGGGAGGCGGGTTCGACCCAGATCTGCCAGCCCAGCGAGCGCAGGTGGAACTGGAGGTCGGTGTCCTCGAAGTAGGCGATGTGGAACTCGGGGGAGAAACCGCCGGTCTCCCAGAACGCGCGCCGCCGCATGAGCAGGCAGGCGGCCGAGGAGTAGTCGGCCGAGCGCGGGTACAGCGGGGAGAGGTCGGCGTCGCCGTCGCCCCAGCCGCGGCTCCAGCCATCGCCGCCGATGACGCTGCCGGCTTCCTGCAGGCGGCCGTCCGGGAAGACCAGCACCGAGCCGACCGCGGCGGCCTGCGGGGTGGCGTCCAGGCGGGCGAGCAGCGGCTCGAACCAGCCGGGGGTGACCTCGACGTCGGCGTTGAGGAAGCAGATCAGTTCGGTGCGGGCGTGCTGGACGCCCAGGTTGCAGCCCGCGCCGAAGCCCAGGTTCTCCGGCATTCGCAACACGGTCGCGCCGGTGAGGTTCGCTTCGAGCCATTCGCCGGTGCCGTCGGGGGAGGCGCTGTCGACCACCACGACCTCGTACGGGCCAGGGGTGTGCTCGGCGAGGGTGTCCAGGCAGCTGGTCAGCATGTCCTTGCCGTTGTAGCTGACCAGCACGAAGGTGACCCTGGGAATGGCGGTCACGGCTTGCGGAGCTTTCCGTAGGCGTCCCTGGCCGGCTGGGCCCAGCGCATGAGTTTGGTGTTGCGCAGCGCGGTCAGTTCCTTGCTGTCGGCGGCCAGCCGGTCGATCTCGGCGGCCAGCGCGCGGTGCCGCTCGGCGAGTTCGGCGTGCAGCCTGCGTTCCTCGACGAGTTCGGCGCGCAACGACTCCAGGTCCGCGTCCGGTTCGCTGTCCTGCCAGCTGTTGGTGAGCTGTTCGACCAGGCGCTGGCGTTCGATGAACATCCGTTCGCGCAGGGCGGCATTGGCCGCGCGCAACGCGCGGTTCTCCGCGGCCAGGTCGCGGGTCGGCGCCCGGCCGGCGGCGGCGCGCTGGGCGGTTTCGGCGATGGCGTCGAAGTGCTCAATCACCGCCTGCCGCCGGGAGGCGACCGGTTTGAGCGCGGCGTGCACCGCGTCCAGCAGCTTGTTCGCCCGGTCCGCGATCTGCTTGGTGGCGCCGAACTCCAGCACCGGCCAGCGCTGTTCGCCGGTGGGGTCCAGCAGCACCCAGCGGCGGTCCAGACCGGCCGCGGCCGCGGCGGCGTGCTCATCGGCGGCGACCACCAGGCTCGCCCCGGCCAGCACCGCGATCCGGTCCTCCAGGACCAGGTCGGCTGGCAGCCGGTGGCCATCGAGGGCGGGGGCGTCCGGGCCGGTGGGCAGCAGCACGATGTGCTCGATGGCCAGGAAGTCCTGGATCTTCTCCAGCACCGCGGGCAGTGTGGCCAGCTCGCCTGCCAGGTCGGGGGTGAGCTGCAGGACCAGGTAGCTGCCCTCGGCCGGCAGGATGCGCAGCTTGCGCAGATCGCCCTGCCGGGTGGCCAGCGCGCCCGGACTGACCAGGCTGTCGGCCAGCAGCGCCGGGTGCGGCACCACGGCGACGTCCCATTGCAGCCCGGCGTCGGCGAGCCGGTCCCTGGACCGGATGTCCCGCACCGACGGGTAAGGCTGACCGGCGAAGGCCGAGATCAGGTGCGCACTGGGCTGACCGGCCACGCGCACCGCGCTGACCAGCACCGGGTGCTCGCCGAGGGCGTGGGTGAAGAACTCCGCGCCGGGCACCGGACCGCCGTAGAACCCGGTCAGGTCGGCGCCGAGCGGGAAGGCCGGGGTGATCACGGTGAGGTCGGCGGCGGCCAGCGCGGCGACGCGGCGCGGCCGGTACTCGCCAAGCGGTTCGGCCACCAGTCCGCCGTCGGTGCGCAGCGGGCGGGTCCAGCCGAAGGGGGCGTGGAAGGAGATCCGCCAGTCAGGCAGCCGGGTGGACAGGTGGTACTCGGTGAGCCGGGGCAGCAGTTGGTCGCCGAGCCCCGGAAGGTCGGAGCTGCTCCACACCGCAAGCGCACCGATCGTTGGCGACGTGGGCTCCTGCACGTCCCGCACTTTATCCGAGTTGTGCCGGGCAGCCGGGCGAACCGGCAACTACCCTGCCTGACCGGGACAGGGGAGGTCCGATGAGACGACGTAAGTCGCTGTTGGTGGCGTTGACCGTGGTGCTGGTCGCCGGTGGCGGGCTGGCCGGGGTGGCGGTGGCCGCGCCGGGGAGCACCTATTACGTGGACAACCGGGCCGGGTGCAGCAACACCGGGCCGGGTCAGCAGATCGCCGCCCCGTGGTGTGATTTCACCCCGGTCAACGCGCGCGAGTACGGGCCGGGCGACCGGATCCTGCTGGCCAGGAGCGCGCGATGGAACCAGCAGCTGAACCTGCGGGGCAAGGGCACCGCGGCGGACCCGGTGGTGCTCGACGCCTACGGCAGCGGGCCGCGGCCGCACATCCAGCGGGACGGGCGGCCCGCGGACCGGGGTGTGCGGCTGGCGAACCCCTCGCACTGGCGGGTCGGCAACCTGGAGGTCAGCCACGCGGGCGCGGGCATCGTGGCCTACTTCGATCAGCTGGGCAACGAGGGCCTGACCATCAGCGACATCTTCGTGCACGACATCACCGGCGTGCTGACCCAGCAGTGGCCGTGCAAGGACAGTGACGGGATCTTCAGCTCGGCCGGGATCGCGATCACCGGTCCGGCGCTGAGCTTCACCGCGGCGCAGTACGCGCTCAAGGACGTGCTGATCCGCGATATCGAGGGCACCCGGAACCTGGGCAGCGTCTCCTTCGACTGGTGCAACGGCCAGTCCGGTTCGGACGGCCACGACGGCAACAGCCTGGTGCGCAACGTGGTGCTGGACGGGCTGAACCTGCATGACGACGCCGGTGCGGGCCAGGGCTGCCACGACAGCCTGCGGCTGGTGAACCTGCGGCAGGTCGTGGTGATGAACTCGATGCTGCGGCGCGAGGCGGGCTGCCCGATCCCGTCCGGTACGGCGGCGGTGTTCCTGGGCCGGGTCCTGGACATCCGGTTCCTGAACTCGATCGTGGCCGAGGTGCCGGACACCGGTTCGCCGGACCAGACCGGCTTCGACCACGAGATCGTCACCGATTCGGTCCGGCTGCAGAACAACCTGATCGCCTCGAACGCCGGTCCAGGGGTGGAGTACCTGGCCATCCACGGCCCGGCCGACCACAGCCGCGACCACGAGGTCTCCGGCAACCTGTTCCTGGACAACGCCAAGGCGAACCAGCCAGCGCACCTGGGTGGGATTGCCCGGATCAACCACATGATCAGGCCGACCGGGACCATCCGCGGCAACCTCTTCCACGAGCCGACCGGGTTCACCCGCAGCGCCGATGGCGGGAACTTCGACGGGTTCGACATCAGGGACAACGTCGAACTGCACTCGATCGGCGACTCCTTCCACGCCCCCTCCGCCTTCGCCGCGACCTCGCGGGACGGCTGGTCCTACCAGCAGAGCGCGGACGGATCGACCTGGCGGCAGCTGCCCTTCGACCAGGCCAGCGGGCAGTACCGCGGGACGGGCGGGGCCGTGGTGGAACGGTTCACCCAGACCCCGCCGGACTGCGCGGGCTGCTGGACCGCGCGCACCTGGACCGCGCCGAAGGCGGGCACGATCAGCCTGCGCAGCCGGGCGCTGAAGGCCGAGGCCGGTGGGGACGGCGCGCGGGTGCGGCTCACCGTCAACGGCCGGGAGCTGGTGCGGCGACAGGTCGGGCCGGTGGATCTGCACGGGGTGGAGTTGAACGCGGACCGGCTGGTGGTGGCGCCGGGTGACGTGCTGCGGTTCGAGGTCAACCCGGACGGGTCGAACACGGCCGATCGGACCAGCTGGGCGCCCGCGCTCGGTTACCTCGCCGAGCCCTCGCGCTGGTGGCGGTTCGACCAGGACACCGAGGGCTGGCGGTTGTGGCACCAGCTGACCGGTTCGGTGCGGGACGGGGTGCTGACCATGGAGTCCGCCGGGGACGACCCGTTCCTGTTCTCCCCGGACAACCTCGGCCTGGACGCGGCGAGTCAGCGATTCGTGGAACTGCGGCTGCGCAACGGCACCCGGGGCACGGCCGCGCAGATCTACTTCATCACCGAGGACGACCAGACCTGGTCGGAGGACAAGCAGGTCAGCCTGCGGGTCGCGGCGACCGAGCGCACCTTCGAGGTGCACCGGCTGGATCTGGGCGCGCATCCGAAGTGGCGTGGTCGGATCAAGCAACTGCGGATCGATCCGAGTGTGGCGGCCGGGAAGGTCGAGCTGGACTACGTCCGGGTGGGCTGACCTCGGGTGGCGGCACCCCGGTCGGAGATGAAGACTTCCTCATCTACGGCTCATCTGCGCCTGGGTGGCGTGGGAGAGGGTGGTGGCATGAGGTGGTCGGGGATCGGGGTGGCCGCTGCGGTGGCTGCCGCGGTGGTCGGCGCGGCGCTGGCGGTGTTCACGCTGGTGGGCGGGGTGCAGCCGCCGAATATCGAGCAGCCTGAGATCTCGGTGAGCGTGCCCGCGTACCTGCCGACCACCGGTCCGCCCCCACCGACCTCGGGTCCGCCCCCCTCGGGACCGCCGACGACCCAGCCACCGCCGCCGCGCACGAGTGTGGTGCCGCCGCCACCACCGGATGACGACGATGACGATGACGACGATGGCTAGGCCCGGGGTGCCCGCGCGGGTGCAGATCATGGGCTGGCTGCTCGCGTTCATGGCGCTGGTGCTCGCTGTGGTGGTGGTCGCGGTGTGGCGGCTGCTGACCTCCGATGTGGAGAACCGGGTGAACCGGGGGCTGGAGCAGGAGACCAAGGAGTTCGTCGAGTTCGCCAAGCTCGGGCGGGATCCGCGACCCGGCCGGACGATCACCGACGGGGACAGGCTGCTCGAAGCGCACCTGTACAACAACCAGTACCCCGAGCCCAATGAGGTGCATCTGGGTGTGGTGGTCAAGGCCGACGGGTCCGTGCTGACGACCAGGCAGGGCGAGTCGCCGGTGAACCTGGCCGCGGATGAGCCGTTGTTGCGCGGGATCGTGGACGCGCCGGAGAGCTTCGGGTCAGTGCCGACCGCCGCGGGCGAGTTGCGCTGGGCCAAGGTGAAACTGGCCGCGGCCGGGCCGCACCGGGCCGCGTTCGTCACCGCGTTCTTCGTGGACCGGGTGCGGGCCGGGGCGGACCAGACGATCCGCTTGTTGTTACTGGTGTCGGTGATCGGGTTCCTGTTGGCGGCCGGGGTGTCCTGGGTGGTGGCCGGGCGGATCCTGGCGCCGATCCGGACGGTGCGGCAGGCCGCGGCGGCGATCACCGAGCATGACCTGACCCGGCGGATCCCGGTGCACGGCAAGGACGACATCGCCGCGCTGGCCGAGCAGTTCAACGCGATGCTGGACCGGCTGGATCAGGCGTTCCGGACGCAGCGGCAGTTCCTCGACGATGCCAGTCACGAGTTGCGGACGCCGATCACGATCGTGTCCGGGCATCTGGAGCTGATGGGTGATGATCCGCGGGAGCGGGCCGAGGTGGTGCGGTTGTGCACCGATGAGCTGGACCGAATGAACCGGATCGTGCAGGACCTGTTGTTGCTGGCCAAGGCGGAGCGGCCGGACTTCCTGCGACCGGCCCCGGTCTCCCTGCCCGAGCTGACCAGCGATATCGACGCCAAGGTGCGGGCGCTGGCGCCGCGGCGCTGGGTGCTGGAGTCGATGGCCGAGGAAGAAGTGGTGCTGGACGCGCACCGGGTCACCCAGGCGGTGGTGCAGTTGGCGCAGAACGCGGTGCAGCACACGGCCGAGGGTGACGAGATCCGGCTGGGGTCGGCGGTGCACGGGGAGAACGTGTCGTTCTGGGTCACCGATTCGGGGCCGGGCATCGCGGAGGCGGACCGGGCGGCGATTTTCGACCGGTTCGCGCGGGGTGGTTCTGGCCGGAGTGACCGCAGTGGCGCCGGGCTGGGTCTGGCGATCGTGAAGGCGATCGCGGAGGCGCATCACGGGGTGGTGCGGGTGTTGTCCGAACCGGGGTCGGGGGCGACCTTCGGTGTCGAGCTGCCGTTGGTGGCCGTGGATGGGGAGGCGTCGTGGGGCGGATCCTGATTGCCGAGGACGAGCAGCGGATCGCCTCGTTCGTGGAGAAGGGGTTGCGGGCCAACGGGTTCAGCACCAGCACGGTCGGCGACGGCAATACCGCGCTGGACTACGCGCTGACCGGGGACTTCGACCTGGTGGTGCTGGACCTCGGGTTGCCCGGCCGGGACGGGTTCGCGGTGCTGCACGCGTTGCGGCAGGCGCGGGTGACCACGCCGGTGATCATCCTGACCGCGCGGGACTCGGTGCACGACACCGTGGCCGGCCTGGAGGGTGGCGCCGATGACTACATGACCAAGCCATTCCGGTTCGAGGAGTTGCTGGCCAGGGTGCGGTTGCGGTTGCGCACCCCGGAGCGGGCGCCGGAGGTCACCGTGTTGCGTCAGGACGAGCTTTCGCTGGACCTGCGCACCCGGCGGGCACAGATCCAGGGCCGGACGGTGGACCTGACCGCGCGGGAGTTCTCGCTGCTGGAGCTGTTCCTGCGGCATCCGGGACAGGTGCTCACCCGCGAGCAGATCCTCTCGCACGTGTGGGGTTACGACTTCGATCCTGGCTCGAACGTGGTGGATGTGTACGTACGAGCGTTGCGTCGCAAGCTGGGCGCGGAGTGCATCCACACCGTGCGTGGCATGGGCTACCGGCTGGGTGACTAGCTACTCCGGCTTGTTGCCGGTGGCGCTGCCCACGGTGAACGGGGTGCGGACACCCTCGTAGCCCAGGTGCAGCGTCATCCCGTTGCTGGCGTGCAGCAAGTCGTGGCAGTGGTCCATCCAGATGCCGGGGTTGTCCGCCTTGAACGCGACCTCCCACGTTTCGCCGGGACGCACCAGCACGGTGTCCAGCCACAATGGACTGCCGGTGAACGGGGCGCCGTCGCGGCTCAGCGCGAGCACGTGGTGGCCGTGCAGGTGCATGGGGTGGTCGTTCATGCCCTTGTTGCGGAAGGTCATCCGGACCAGGTCGCCCTCGCGGACCATCAGCATCGGCGCGTCCGGGAACACCCGGCCGTCCACCGTCCACAGGAAGCCGGGGCGACCGGCGTGGAAGCCGACGCCCTGGTCCAGGTCGACGGTGAAGTGCTTGGTGTAGGCCGAATCCGGGCCGAACGCGGTGGCCTTGTGCTTGCCGTAGCCGCTCAGGTCCAGTTCGGGCGCGTGTTTCGGTTGGTCCACTGTGGACACTCCGTCCGGGCTGAGCACCAGTGCGCTGCGGGTGCCGGGACCGCCGATGCGCACCGGGTGCGCGGGCATGGTGAAGTCCAGGTCGGCGCGGCCGCCACCGCCGAGGGTGATGGACCGGTCGCTGATCTCGCCGGGTTCGTTGAGGTCCTGGCCGTCCACCGCGGCCACCCGGAACGGGGCGCCGGCGAAGGTGAGGCGTTCGGTGCCGGAGTTGGCGTTGACCACGCGCAGCCGCACCCGGCGGCCGGGCTCGGCCTTGCGCACATCCAGGCGGTCGTTCCAGTGGTGCACCAGCAGGGTTTCGTCGATCTCGGCGACCGGCCCGGCGGCGGGCTCGATCACCAGCGAGCCGAACAGACCGCGGGTGACCTGCTCGTTGGCCACCTGGTGCGAGTGGTACCAGTAGGTGCCGGGCTTCTCGGCGCGGAACCGGTAGGTGAACTCGCCGCCGGGTTTGACCGCGTCCTGGGTGACCCCGGCGACGCCGTCCATCGCGTTGGGCACGTCCACGCCGTGCCAGTGGATGGTGGTCGGGGTGGCTTCGAGCCGGTTGACCAGCTTCAGCTCGATGGTCTCGCCCTGTTTCACCCGCAGCGGCAGGCCGGGCAGGGTGCCGCCGAAGGTCCAGGCGTCGACAACCTGCCCGGAGGCCAGCGGGATACGGGTTTCGTCGGCGGCCACGGTGAACCGGCGGACTGGCCCGGAGTACGGGCCGCCGATGAGGTCCTTGACGCTGCGGGCAGGACCGGTGCTCGCACCGTGGTGGGTGTGGGTGTTCATGGACAGCCGGTCCGGGAAGGCGGACATGGTGCTGCCCACCGCGCCGCAGCCTGCGGCCGCGACCACCAGCACCAGCGGGGCGGCCAGCCGGGCCCACGGCGACCAGCGGATGGTGCCGACCTGCCCGGTCAGCCGCCGGTGGCGCTGGTTGACGTCGATCACCACCACCAACGCGACCAGCGCGAACGCCAGTCCGGTGAGCCAGAGCGTGATCGTCTCCTGCACCACCAGGTTCAGCACCACCAGCAGTCCCCCGCTGACCGCGGCCAGCCGGGCGGGCAGCACCACACTCGGTGCGGTGACCGCGAGCCGCAGGTCCGGGGTGGGTTCGACCGCGCGGATCGCCTGGTTGAGCACCGGCAGCGTGCTGCGGGCCGCCATGATCATCGGCACTCCGAGCAGGACCAGGGTGCGCAGCGGGCGGATGCCGAAGGCCAGGCCGTGGCCGAGCAGCAGGGCCGCTGGCAGCAGTTTCAGCGCCAGCAGCGCGAGCACGTAGTAGTAGCGGCGGCGGGCCGCGCGGGCGGTGCGGCGCCAGTTCCGCGCGTCCGGGAGCCGTCGCACGGCGCGGGCCCACAGCAGCAGCGGGGGCAACAGCAGCAGCGAAGTGGTGAACTCAAGCAGGAATCCCAAGGCGTACACGGTGCTTGATGGTGCGCATCTGACCAGCGGAAATCGTCCGCCTGGGAGCGACATCGCGCCGTACGTCGAGGCGCTTACGGGGAAATCCCCACCGTGCCCCTAGTGGTCACCCCGAGCCGCTGCCACGATCAAGACCCCTGCCCTTTCAGCGTTGAGAGGTCACCATGCGTCGCTGTGTGCTGCTTGTCTGCGTCCTGCTGGGCGCGTTGCTGACCCCGACGGCCCAGGCCGCGCCGCCGGGCAACAAGGACGTGCTCGTGCACCTGTTCTCCTGGAACTGGAACTCGGTGGCGCGGGAATGCCGGGACTACCTCGGACCGCGCGGGTTCGGCGGGGTGCAGGTCTCGCCACCGCAGGAACACGTGGTGGTCAACGGATTCCCGTGGTGGCAGGACTACCAGCCGGTGAGCTACGGGCTGAACACCCGGCGCGGCAACGAGTCCGAGTTCAAGGCCATGGTGGACGCCTGTCACGCGGCCGGGGTCAAGGTGTACGCGGACGCGGTGATCAACCACATGTCCGGGCAGGACAACGGTGGCACCGGCAGTGGCGGCTCCCGGTTCGGGCACTACGACTACCCGGGGATCTACCAGCACCAGGACTTCAACCACTGCGGCCGCAACGGCAACGACGACATCCAGAACTACCGGGACGCCTACGAGGTGCAGTTCTGCGAACTGGTGAACCTGGCCGACCTGAAATCCGGCTCGGACTACGTGCGGGACCGGATCGCGGGGTACCTGAACAAGCTGCTGGCACTGGGCGTGGACGGATTCCGGATCGACGCGGCCAAGCACATGCCGCCCGGGGACATCGCCGCGATCAAGGCCCGGCTGTCCCGGCCCGCCTACCTGTACCAGGAGGTGATCCCTGGCGCGGGTGAGCCGATCCGGCCGGAGCAGTACGCGGGCAACGGGGATCTGCTGGAGTTCCACTACGGCGAGGACCTGGCCCGGATCTTCAACCAGGAGAAGCTGTCCTACCTGCGCACCTTCGGCTCCACCCTGCCCAGTGGCAGTGCGGTGGTCTTCACCGACAACCACGACACCCAGCGCGGCTCCGGGGTGCTGACCTACCGGGACAACGCGCGATACGCGCTGGCCAACGCGTTCATGCTGGCCTGGCCGTACGGGTCGCCGAAGCTGATGAGCAGCTACGAGTTCGGCACCAAGGACGAGGGCCCGCCCGCGGAGGCGTCCGGGCGCACCAGGGACAGCGTGTGTTTCACCGACCGCTGGCGGTGCGAACACCGCTGGCAGGTGATCGCGAACCTGGTCGGGTTCCGCAACGCGGTGCGCGGCACCGGCGTGAACAACTGGTGGGACAACGGGAACGACGTGATCGGGTTCGGCCGCGGGGACAAGGGTTACCTGGTGCTCAACGACGAGGGGCCGGTGACCGGGCGCTCGTTCCAGACCGGGCTGCCCGCCGGCCGGTACTGCGATGTGGTGCACGGCAACTTCAGCGGTGGTTCGTGCAGCGGGCCGGTGTACACGGTGGACGGCGGCGGCTGGTTCCGCGCTGAGGTGGCCGCACAGGACGGGATCGCCTTGCACGTCAACGCGAAGCTGCCCTGATGATGCGCTCGATGCGCTCCACGTCACCGCGTTCGGCCTGCGGCAGCGGCGCGCCGAGCGCGGCCCTGGTCGCGGCGGCCCGGCCGAGCAGGGTCGCGGCCAGCTCCGGATCGGTGGCCGCGTGCGCCCCGGCCAGGCCTTCCTCGGTGAGCGCGATGGCCCGCGGGTCGCCGATTTTCTGGGCCAGCTGGTGGCTTTCGGTGTGCAGGGCGAGTGCGGACGCGAGGTCGCCGCGTTGTTCGGCGATGAAGCCGAGTTCGGTGAGGATCAGGGCCAGGCCGGGGCCGCCGTCGACCTCGCGGCACCAGTCGACCCAGCGCCGCAGGTGCGCCTCGGCCTCGTCCAGGCGGCCCTGACGACGGGCCAGCAGACCGAGGCCGACCTCGGCGAACTGCTCCCCCGCCGTGTTGCCGTGCCGCACCGCGACTTCGAGCGCGCGCTGGTGCAGGTCGGCGGCTTCGGCCAGGTCACCGGTGAGCAGGGCGATCCGGCCGAGTCCGGCCAGTTTGGCGGTGACCGCGGTCCACAGGCCCAGTTCCTCGGCCGAGCGCAGGCCCTCGCGGTGCAGCCGGGCGGCGGCCGGGTAGTCGCCGGTGATCTCGGCCAACTGGGCGAGTTCGCCGGTGGCCTGCGCCTGACCCCAGTGGTCGCCGAGCTGGGCGAACAGTTCGGCGCTGCGGGTGGCGTCCCGGCGCATCGCGGCCAGTTCGCCCTGCAGCAACGCCTGGGCGGCGCGGGTGCTGAGCGCGGCGGCCTGGCCCCAGTGGTCGCCGGTGGCCTCGAACTCGGCCAGGGCGGTCGCGATGAGGCCTTCGCTGATCGCGGGTTCGCCCTTGCCGAGCATGGCGTACCCGAGAAACCAGGTGGTTCGACTGTCCGAAGTGGACAGATTGGATTGCGGAACGCCCGCGAGCGACTGGAATCCAGTGCGCCAGGACTGGATCCGCCTGCGCCTTACCTGGTCTCCGCCGGACGCGCTGAGCGCGAGGTCGAAGGCGCGGACGGCCTCGGTGAAGCGGCCACGCAGGAACCAGTACCAGGCCAGCGCGTCGGTGAGCCGCAGCGCCAGATCGGCCTGCGCACCGGCCAGGGCGCGGTGCAGGTTGGCGGTTTCCCGGTCCAGCCCGTCCAGCCAGCAGCGCTGGCCCGGCCCGTGCAGCTCGGCCTGTTCGGCCAGCGCGAGGTAGTAGCTCCGGTGCCGCTGCCGGACCGCGTCCAGCTCACCGGATTCGGCCAGTTTCTCCAGGCAGTAGGCGGCCACGGATTCGAGCAGCCGGTAGCGTGGCCCGCCGGTGACAAGGGACCGGTCGACCAGCCGGGACAGCAGGTCCAGGACCTCCTCCGGGCGCACGCCGTCACCCGCGCACACCGCCTCGGCGGCGGCCAGCGTGCAGCCCTCGGCGTGCACGGCCAGCCGGCTCAGCACCAGGCGTTCGGCCGCGGTGAGCAGCTCCCAGCTCCAGTCGATCATCGCGCGCAGCGTGCGCTGGCGGGTCGGTGCGCCGCGGTGACCGGTGTTGAGCAGCCGGAACCGGTCGTCCAGCCGGGCGGCGAGTTCATCAACGCCGAGCACCCGGACCCGGGTGGCGGCCAGTTCCACTGCCAGCGGCAGGCCGTCCAGCCGGGCGCAGATCGCGGCCACCGTGCCGGTGTTGTCCGGGGTGAGTCGGAAGCCGGGCGCGCGGGCGGCGAAAAGTTCCACCGCGTGCTCGGTGGCCAAAGGCTGAACCAGGTGCTGGGTTTCCCCGGCCAGGCCGAGCGCTTCCCGGCTGGTGGCCAGGATGCGCAGGTCCGGGGCGGCACGCAGCAGCCGCTGGGCGAGCGCGGCGGCGGATTCGAGCACGTGCTCGCAGTTGTCCAGCACCAGCAGCATCCGCTTGCCGCGCACCGCGTCCAGCAGCCGGTCCGCGCTGGGCACGTCCTCGCGCACGCCGAGTGCCACGCTGACCGCCTCCTCGACCGCGGGTCCGTGCCCGGCCAGCTCGACCAGCCACACACCGTCCACAAAGGACTCAGTAGCGGCGGTGGCCAAGGCCAGGGTGGTCTTGCCGACCCCACCCGGCCCGGTCAGCGTGACCAGCCGCGCCGATCGCAGCAACGCGCTGACCTCGGCGCGGTCGGTGTCCCGGCCGATCAGGCCGGTGAGCGGGGCAGGCAGGTTGCCACGGCGGGTGAGTCCGGGGTCCTGGCGCAGGATCGCCTGGTGCACCGCGGCCAGCTCGGGGCCGGGGTCGGCGCCCAGTTCCTCGGCCAGCCGTTCGCGTAGTTCGGCGTAGCTGGTCAGCGCCTCGGCCTGGCGACCGGCCAGGTAGAGAGCGCGCAGGTGCAGGGCGCGCAGCCGTTCCCGCAGCGGGTGTTCGCGCACCAGCGGGGTCAACTCGGCCAGCACCGGCTCCCCCGCGCTCAGCCGGGCCTGCGCCAGATCCTCGATCGCGGTCAGCCGGGCCTCGGCGAGCCGGTCCGCGTAACCGCGGGCGAATCCGGCGTCCGGGAAATCGGCCAGCACCGGCCCGCGCCACAACGCCAGCGCACCGGCCGGGTCACCGCGGTCGAGCAGGCCGGTGAACCGGTCCGCGTCCAGCGCTCCCGGTTCGACCCGCAGCAGGTAACCGGGCGGGCGGGACTCGACCAGCTCCGCGCCGATCGCCCGCCGCAGCTGCCAGACCTTGTGCTGCACCGCCGCGGCCGGATTCGTCGGTGGCCGCTCGCCCCACAGGTCCTCGACCAGCCGGTCCGCCGAGACCACCCGGCCCGCGTGCACGAGCAGCACCGCCAGCAGGGCGCGGACCTTGGCCTCGGGCACCCGCAGCGGCGTGCCGTCCGCCGTCCACACCGCCAGCGGACCCAGCACCCCGAAACGCACGGCTCACGGTAACCCGCGAGCTGATCGAGAGAAGACCGAGAGCGCGACCCGGCACGGTGACGGCACATCGACGAAAGGACCGGAATGACCAACCCCACCAGCGTCGCGGTGCTCGGCCTCGGCAACATGGGCACCGCCCTGGCCGCCGCCTTCCTGGCCGCGGGCCACCCCACCACGGTGTGGAACCGCACCGCGAGCAAGGCCGGACCGCTGGCCGCCCAGGGCGCGTCCGTGGCCGCCACGGTGGCCGAGGCGGTCGCCGCCGCCGAGGTCACGGTGATCTGCCTGTCCGTCTACGACACCGTGCTGGCCCGACTGGACGGCGCCGACCTGCGCGGCAAGGCGATCGTCAACCTCACCAATGGCACCCCGCGCCAGGCCAGGGAGGCCGCCAAGATCGTCACCGACCGCGGCGCGTCCTATGTGGACGGCGGGATCATGGCGATCCCGGAGATGATCGGCCAGCCCAGCGCGCTGCTGTTCTACAGCGGCGCGACCGAGACCTTCCAGGCGCACCGGGAGCTGCTGGCCCTGCTCGGCCCGGCCAAGTTCCTCGGCGCCGACCCGGGACTGGCCTCGCTCTACGACCTCGCGCTGCTCAGCGGCATGTACGGCACCTTCGCCGGGGCCTTCCACGCGATCGCGCTGGCCGGCACAGAGGGCGTGCCCGCGGTGGAGATCACCGAGCTGGTCGTGCCCTGGGTGACCGCGATGGCCGCGGTGCTGCCCTCGATGGCCGCGGAGATCGACAAGGGCGAGTTCCTCGGCGAGGAGTCCAGCCTGCAGGTCAACAAGGACGGTCTGGACAACATCATCACCGCGAGCTGGCAGCAGGGCATCTCCGCCGATCTGCTGGCCCCCTTCCACACCCTCATCGCCCGCAAGCTGGCCACCACCGACGGCTCGGTCAGCGTGAACTCGGTCATGGAGCTGCTCAAGTGACCTACGCGGGTAAGAAAGCGGTGGTCACCGGCGGCACCCACGGCATCGGCCTGGCCGTGGTCAAGGCGCTGCTCGACGGCGGCGCGGAGGTGGTGCTGACCGGCCGCGACGAACGCAACATCGAGGCCGCCCGCACCGAACTGGCCGGGCGGGCCGCGCACGTGGTGCGCTCGGACGCGGCCAGCCTCGCCGACATCGCCGCCCTCGGCGACCTGGTTGAACGCACCCTCGGCCCGGTCGACCTGGTGTTCGTCAACCACGGCTACGCCGAGACCGGCCCACTCGCCTCGGTCACCGAAGCGGCCTACGACCGGATGCTCGACATCAACGCCAAGGGCGCCTTCTTCACCGCGCAACGCCTGGCCCCGCTGATCGCGCCGGGCGGTGCGCTGGTGTTCACCGGCGCGGTGCTGGTCGGCATGGGCTGGCCGGACAGCAGTGTGGCCACCATGGCCAAGGCCGCGGTGCAGGCACTGGCCCAGTCGCTGGCCGCCGAACTGCTGCCGCGCGGAATCCGGGTGAACACGGTCAGCCCCGGCTTCACCCTGACCCCGACCATGGGTTTCGCCACCATGACCGCGGCCGAGCAGGCGGCCAACCTGGACGCGGGCAACGCGGTGACGCCGATGGGCAGGCACGGCAGCGCCGAGGAGATCGCGGCGGCGGTGCTGTTCCTGGCCTTCACCGCGACCTTCAGCACCGGGATCGTGCTGGCCGCGGACGGCGGGCTCGGCCATGTAGAGAAGACGTGACCGGCTCCGACCAGGGGGCATGACCAAGAACCGCGACATCGCGCTCTGGATCGCCCAGGTCCTGATCGCCGCCCTGTTCCTCTTCGGCGCCTACGCCAAGCTCACCGGCGACCCCACGGTGGTCGCGGGCTTCGCGGCGATGGGCCTGGGCGGGGGCATGGTGGTCTTCGTCGGCCTGTGTGAACTGGCGGGCGGGATCGGCATCCTGATCCCCGCGCTGACCAGGTGGGCCGCACTCGGCCTGATCGCGCTGCTGATCGGCGCCGTGATCCTGGGGGTCGTCGCCGGTGGGCCGGTGGCCGCGGTGTTCCCTGGCGTGACCCTGCTGCTGGTGGCCGCGGTGGCCTGGGGCCGCTGGATGAGAGTCGTTTCATGAACGACTCACGAACGGCTCAGCTCAGCGGCACAGGCTGGTCCACATGTCCGGCACCCTCGAACTCGCCCCGCCCTGGCAGCGGGTCCCACTGGCCGAAGCGGCCACCACGCCGTTGCGTCGTCGCAGGCGCTGGTGGCCGCTGCTGCTGGCGGTGCTCGCGCTGGGCGGGCTGGCCGGGGCACTGCACTTCGGCGGGACCGGGTTGTCGCTGCCGGGGCAGGTCACGCTGCTGGTGTTCACCGCAGCGGTGGCCGCCTGGACGCTGACCCGGATCGACGACACCTACGTCGCACTGGCCGCCGCGCTGGTGCTGGTGTTGCTCGGGGTGCTCAGCGGCGATCAGCTCTTCGCCACCCTGGGCGGTGAGACCAGCTGGCTGCTGATCGCCGCGTTCGTGCTGGCCGCGGGGGTGGGCGCGAGTGGGTTGCCGACCAGGGTGGCGGTGGCGCTGATCAGGCGGGCCCGGTCGGTGCGTGGCCTGGCGCACCTGGTCACCGCGGCGCTGCTGCTCAGCGCGTTCGCCATCCCGGCGACCTCCGGGCGGGCCGCGCTGGCGGTGCCGGTGTTCGTGGCGCTGGCCGGGACGCTGCGCGAGCGGCCACGAGTGGTGCGGGCGCTGGCGATCCTGTTCCCCACGGTGATCCTGCTGTCCGCGGTGGCCACCCTGATGGGTGCAGGGGCGCACCTGGTGACCAGCCAGCTGCTCACCGCGGCGACCGGGTCCGGCATCGGGTTCGGGCAGTGGCTGCTGCTCGGCCTGCCGCTGGCCGTGGTCAGCTCGCATTTGGCGGCCGAGCTGGTGCTGTTCCTGTTCACCCGGCGCCGGGATCGCCGCGGCGGATTCACCCTGGACCTGACCGAGATCCGGCCGCCCAAAGGCTTGTCGAAGCCGGAGCGCCGGGCCGCGTTGCTGCTGGCAGGCGTCTCGCTGGCCTGGGCGAGCGAACCACTGCACGGTGTCTCGCCCGCGGTGGTGGCGCTGATCGGCGCGCTGCTGATCAGCTCACCGCGATTCGGCACGGTGCAGCTGAACAAGGCGCTGGCCGGGGTGCCCTGGTCGCTGCTGGTGTTCATGGCGGCCACCGCGGCGCTGGGCGCGGCGCTGATCTCCTCCGGCGCGGCCACCTGGCTGGCCACCGCCCTGCTCGGACCGGTGCAGCGCCCAGTCATATTCCTGGTGCTGGTCGTGCTGGTCAGCACCGCCGCGCACCTGGTCATCCAGTCCCGCTCGGCCCGGTCCTCGGTGCTGGTGCCACTGGTGATCCCGGCCGCGCTCGCGCTCGGCCTCAACCCGGTGGCGGTGGCCTTCGCCTCCACCGCGGCAGCGGGCTTCTGCCACACGCTGTCCTCCTCGGCCAAGCCGGTGGCCATGTTCGCGCACCTGGACGGCACCCCCACCTACGGCCGCGCGGACCTGCTGCGCCTGTCGCTGTTCCTCGGTCCGCTCACCGCCGGACTGGTCCTGTTCTTCGCGCTCTCGGTGTGGCCGTTGCTCGGCCTGAACTGGAGGTAGTCATGCGTTTTGTCGTCGCTCCCAGTGGGTTCAAGGAAAGCCTGGACGCGGAGGCCGTCGCGGCTGCCATCACCGCCGGGATCCGCCGGGTGGTGCCGGGCGCGATCGTCGACCCGGTGCCGCTGGTGGATGGTGGGGAGGGCTCGGCCCGCACGCTGGCCGCCGCCGGTGGCGGAGAACTGATCCCGCGCACCGTGACCGGCCCGGTCGGCAAGCCGGTGCGCGCGCATCTCGCGGTGATCGGCAGGACCGCGGTGGTGGAGATGGCCGCCGCGGCCGGACTGCGCCTGGTGCCCGCGAATCTGCGGCAGCCAGGGGCCACCACGACCTACGGTGTCGGCGAGCTGATCAAGGCCGCGCTGGACACCGGATGCGAGCGGATCCTGGTCGGCTGCGGTGATTCCGGCACCTGCGACGGCGGCGCCGGCGCGTTGCAGGCACTGGGCGCGCGGCTGCTCGACGGCGACGGCGTGGAGCTGGGCCGGGGCGGTGACGCGCTGGCCGAGGTGAAGGACATCGACGTGACCGGCCTGGACCGCAGGCTCGCCGATGTGCGCATCACGCTGGCCTGCAACCCGCACAACGTGCTCTGCGGCGACCAGGGCGTGGCCAGGGTCTTCGGCCCGCAGAAGGGAGCCACGCCCGCTGATGTGGAAAGACTCGCCGCCGCCCTGGATCGCTGGGCCGTGGTGCTGCAGGAGAAGTTCGGCCGCGACCTGGCCACCGCCCCCGGCGGCGGCGCCTCCGGTGGCCTGGGCGCAGGGCTCGCCGGTGTGCTCGGCGCGGAACTGCTGCCGCGCTTCGACGTGCTGCTGGAACACCTGGACCTGGACCGCAGGCTGGCCGCCGCCGACCTGGTGATCACCGCCGAGGGCGCGATCGACTTCCAGACCCCGCGCGGCAAGATCCCGTCCGAGGTGGCCCGGCGGGCCAAGCGATTCGGCAAGCCGGTGATCGCGCTGGCCGGAACCATCGGCAAGGGCGCCAGGCGCAACTACGACATCGGCATCGACGCCTACGCGGGCATCCTGGCCGCTCCGGTGCCGCTGGCCGAGGCCATCGACCGGGCCGCCGAACTGCTCACCGACGCCACCGAGCGCACCCTGCGTCTGGTGCTCGTCGGCGCGGCGCTAGCGACCGACCGCGTACCCCTGGGCGCCACGGGCGTTGGCGGCCCCGCGGAGCAGGCCGGTGTCCGGATCTCGTGACACCGCGGACAACCGGCCCAGTGCCCACGGCCCGGCGTCGAGCACCGAGTGCCCGCGCCGGGCCAGTTCGGCGAAGGTCGCCGCACCCAGCCGGGATTCGGCGACCAGCTCGCCGGGCTGCCAGTTGCGCGGGTAGAAGGAGGCAGGGAACGCGGTGGAGTGCCAGGCCGGGGCGTCGATGGCTTCCTGCAGGTTCAGCCCGGCCCTGGTGTGCGCCAGCCAGAAGCAGAGCTGCCACTGGTCCTGCTGGTCGCCACCGGGGGTGCCGAAGGCCAGCACTGGCTCGCCGTGTCTGCTGGCAAGTGAAGGGGTCAGCGTGATGCGTGGTCGCTTACCGGGGGCCAGCACATTGGGGTGGCCTTCATCCAGCCAGAACATCTGCGCCCTGGTGCCCAGGTTGAAGCCCAGCGCCGGGATGTGCGGTGAGGACTGCAGCCAGCCGCCGGACGGAGTGGCCGAGATCAGGTTGCCCCAGCGGTCCACCACATCGACGTGCACGGTGTCGCCCCTGGTCAGCCCGGTGCGGGCGACCGTGGGCTCGCCAACGCCCATCGCGGTGTCCATCTCCCCCGCGGTGTTGCCGATCCCCCGGCCCTGCGCCACGAACGCGGGCAGCCTGCCGTCCAGCCCCGGGCGAAGCTCCAGCGACGCGGTCTCGCCGATCAGCGCCCGACGCTGCACCGCGTACTCCGTGGAGAGCAAGCGATCCAGCGGCACGTCCGCGCTGTCGCCGTACCAGGCTTCCCGGTCCGCGAAAGCGAGCTTCGCCGCCTCCACCGCCTGATGCACGGTGTCCGCGCCGGCCACACCGTCCACATAGGACAGATCAGCACTGTCGAGCAGCCGGAGTTGCTGGGCCAGCACCGGTCCCTGACTCCACCGCCCGATCTTGTGCAGCGTCCACCCACCGGCGAGATCAACGCTGATGGGAGTCTCGTAGCTCGCCGACCACCCGGCCAGGTCGGCCGCGGTCAGCACCCCGGCGTGGCTTCGTCCTGAATCGTCACGGAAGGCCTGCCGAGCGAAGCGATCGATCTCCTCGGCGACAAAGCCCTGGTACCAGGCTCGTCTTGCCGCTTCGATCTGCGCTTCACGATCCAAGCCAACGGCTTCGGCTTCAGCGAGCAAGCGTTCCAGCGTGTCGGCCAGCGCCGGATTGCGCAGCCGGGCGCCGGGCCGGGCCGCGGGCAGCCACTGCGCGGCCGAGGTGGGCCAGTGCTCGCGAAAGAGCCGCTCCACCACCTCGATGGTCGCGGTGATCCGCTCCACCACCGGAAACCCGTTGCGCGCGTAGCCGATCGCGTAGTCCAGGACCTGCCGCAGCGTCCAGGTGCCGTGGTCCCGCAGCAGCAACAGCCAGCCGTCCCACGCGCCAGGAATGGTCGCGGCGAGCAAGCCGGTGCCGGGCACCAGCTCCAAGCCAAGACCGCGGTAGTGCGTCAGTGTCGCCCCAGCAGGCGCGACACCCTGACCGCACAGCACCTGTGGCTGCCCACCCGCGGTCGCGAAGATCGCCGGGACCTCGCCGCCGGGACCGTTCAGATGTGGCTCCACCACCTGAAGGGTGAACCCGGCGGCCACCGCCGCGTCAAAGGCGTTGCCGCCGTCCTCCAGCACCGCCATCCCGGCCGCGGAGGCCAGCCAGTGCGTGGAGGCGACCATGCCGTGGGTGCCGATGAGTTCCGGCCGCGTGGTGAACACGCCTCTGAACCTAGTAAGTGGGCGCCGAATGCTTCCAGTAACCGCAGAAGTAGATCGATTCCTTGGGCACGCCCCGGTCGCGCACCAGGTGCCGCCGGACCGCGGTGACCATGCCGGACTCCCCGGCCACCCAGGCGTAGACCTCGCCGCCGGGCAGGTCGGCCGCGCGCAGTGTGCGGGCCACGATGTCACTGGTGCCTGCGTGCTGCCCGGCCCGGTGCAGCCAATTCAGCTCCACGTCGGCCGCGGTGTCGAAGCCCTGTTCCTCGGCGTCATTGGCGATCTCCACGAAGACCTTGGCCCTGGTGCCCGCGGGCATGGACTCCACGATCGCGCCGATCGCGGGCAGCGCGGTCTCGTCGCCGATGATCAGCTGCCAGTCCGCGCCCGGGGTCGGCTGGTACCCGGAGCGTTCGCTGCGCAGGCCGATCAGCTGCCCGGCTTCGGCCCGGTTGGCCCAGCGTGCGGCCGGTCCGGTTTCACCGTGCAGCACGAAGTCGATGTCCAGCTCACGGCGTTCCGGGTCGTAGCGGCGCACGGTGTAGTTGCGCACCACCGGCCGGATCTCCTCGGGCATGCTCTGCACCTCGGTCCACCAGTCCGGCGTGCTGGGCAGCACCGGGGCGTCCTGGCCGGAGGCGGGGAAGAAGGTGCGCACCAGATGATCAGGACCGTCGTAGCCGAAGCGGTCCAGTTCCGGGGCGGCGAGCGTCACCCTGGCCAGCCCTGGGCTGGGGCGACGCACCTGGGAGACCTCCGCCAGCAGGGCGGGTCGCTCCTTTTCCTCTGCGAGCATAGGTAAGGCTAACCTGCTCACCCGGACGCCGCAGTCGGGCGTGACATGCGTCACGCAACTGGGCTACGACCCACCCCGTGCCAAGCCAGTCCGGCCCGCCGGACCACATCCGCGTCCAGCAGATTCCTGGTGTCCACCACGGCCTTCCCGGCCAGCAGCCCGGCCACCCGCGGCCAGTCCAGGGTGCGGAACTCCGGCCACTCGGTGAGCAGCACCAGGCCCAGCGCGCCCTCGGCCGCCTGGTACGGATCGCTGACCACCCGCACCGCATCGGTCATCCCCGGCACCGCGGCCGGGATGCCAGGGTCGAAGGCGACCAGCTCGGCGCCCTCGGCCCGCAGCTTCTCCGCCACCGCCAGCGCGGGTGAGTCCCGCAGGTCGTTGGTGCCCGCCTTGAACGCCAGGCCCAGCACGGCCAGCCGTACGCCGTCCAGCACGCCGCCGACCGCGTCCCTGATCTTGTCCACCATCCGGTCCCGCTGCCGGGTGTTGGTGTCGATGGAGGCACGCAGCAGCATGAAGTCGAAGTCCACCGCCTCGGCCACCTGGACCAGCGCGTGGGTGTCCTTGGGCAGGCAGGAGCCGCCCCAGCCGGGACCGGGCTGCAGGAAGGACTGGCCGATCCGGCGGTCGTAGCCCATGCCCTCGGTGACATCGCCGACATCGGCGCCCAGCCGTTCGCACAGCTCGGCCATCGCGTTGACGTAGGACAGCTTCATCGCCAGGAAGCAGTTGGCCGCGTACTTGACCATCTCCGCGCTGGGCGCGTCGGTGAACACCGTCGGCGCGCCGAGCTTGGCGTAGAGCGCGGCCACCCGCTCGGCCGCGTCCTGGGCGCTGGAGCCGACCACGATCCGGTCCGGGTTGAGGAAGTCGTGCACCGCGGTGCCCTCGCGCAGGAACTCCGGGTTGCTGACCACGGCCACATCGGCCCGGTCCAGCAGCTCGTGCACCCTGGCCGCGGTGCCCACCGGCACCGTCGACTTGTTGACCACCACGCAACCGCTGGGCAGCAGCGCACGCACCTCGGCGATCACCGACTCCACCGCGGCCAGGTCCGCCGCGCCGCCCGAGCCCATCGGCGTGGGCACGCACAGGAAGACCACCTCGGCATCGGCCACCGCGTGCCGCGCGCCGAGCACGAACTCCAGCCGCCCGGCGGCCAGGCCCTCGGCGACCAGCTCGGCCAGCCGCGGCTCCAGGATGGTGACCTCGCCCGCCTTGAGCCGGGTCACCTTGGCGGCGTCCACATCGGCGCAGATGACCTTGTGGCCCAGCGACGCGAGACAGGCGCCGGTGGTCAGGCCCACGTATCCGGAGCCGACGACGACGATTCGCCGTGCGAACACACTCCACCCCCGCGTTGGGTTGGTCTTTTGTCGTCGGGCTGACTTGCCCCGTTCGGCCGCATCCTGACACCGCCAGGCGGGGATAGCCAGCCAACCGGTCGGTGGCTCCGGTCACGAAGGTGAACGGGGAGTGACTGAGGCATCACCCAACACGTAGGGTGCACGCTCGTGGACCAACGACGGTTGGGTGATTCTGGGCTGGTGGTCAGCGCGGTCGGGCTCGGCTGCAACAACCTCGGGCGGCCGGGGACCGCCACCGAGACGCTGGCCGGTTCCAGGTCGGTTGTCGATGCCGCGCTGGAGGCGGGCATCACCTTCTTCGACGTCGCCGACGTCTACGGCGCCCCGCGCGGGCGCAGCGAGGAGCTGCTCGGACAGGCCCTCTCCGGCCGCCGCGAGCACGCGGTGATCGCGACCAAATTCGGCATGGACATGCAGGGCGGCAACGGGCCGGACTTCGGCGCTCGCGGCTCCCGGCGCTACGTCCGGCGCGCGGTGGAGTCCTCGCTGCGGCGGCTGGGCACCGACTGGATCGACGTCTACCAGCTGCACCGGCCGGACCAGCAGACTCCGCTGGAGGAGACGCTGTCGGTGCTGGACGACCTGGTACACGAGGGCAAGATCCGCTACGTCGGGCACTGCAACCTGGCCGGCTGGCAGATCGCGGACGCGGCCTGGAGCGCGAGCACCGCGAACCTGACCGCGCCGGTGTCCGCGGAGAACCACTACTCGCTGCTGGAACGCGAGTCCGAACGCGAGATCATCCCGGCCTGCCTGCGCTTCGGCCTGGGCCTGCTGCCCTACTTCCCGCTGGCCAACGGCCTGCTCACCGGCAAGTACGAGCGGGACACCAAGCCACCGGAAGGCAGTCGGCTGGCCGGGCGGGACCGGCTGCTCGCGGACGCGCCGTGGGACCGGATCGACCGGCTGCGCCGCTTCGCCGAGGAGCGGGACCTGAGCCTGGTGGAACTGGCCATCGGCTGGCTGGCCGCGCAGCCAGCGGTGGCCTCGGTGATCGCCGGCGCGACCAGCGCGGAACAGGTCGCGCAGAACGCCACCGCCGCGGAATGGTCGCCCACTGCGGCCGACCTCACTGAGATCGACGCCATCTGCCCGCCAGGACGACGTTAACGACGGCTAACCTACCCGGCATGCAGATCACCGACACCGCTGCCATCGTCACCGGTGGCGCGTCCGGCCTCGGCGGGGCCACCAGCCGCGCACTGGCCGCCAAGGGTGCCCACGTCTTCGCACTGGACCTGCCGCAGGGCATCGAGAAGGCCGAGGCGGTCGACGGCGTCACCTACGTGCCTGCCGACGTCACCGACGCGGCGCAGGTCCAGGCCGCCGTGGAACAGGCCGCCGCGTTCGCGCCGCTGCGCACCGTGGTCAACTGCGCCGGCGTCGGCTGGGCAGGCCGGATCGTCAACAAGCAGGGCGAGCCGCACGACTACGACCTGTTCCGCAAGGTCGTGGAGATCAACCTGATCGGCACCTTCAACGTGCTGCGGCTGGCCGCGGCCGCGATGGCCAAGACCGATGCCGTGGACGGGCAGCGCGGCGTGGTGGTCAACACCGCCTCGGTGGCCGCCTTCGACGGGCAGATCGGCCAGATCGCCTACGCCGCCTCCAAGGGCGGGGTGGTCGGCCTGACCCTGTCCGCGGCCAGGGACCTGGCCACCTTCGGCATCCGGGTGATGACCATCGCGCCCGGCATCATCGACACCCCGATGCTGGCCGGGGTCACCGAGGAGTTCCGCGCGGGCCTGTCCGCCGGGGTGCCCTTCCCCAAGCGCCTTGGCACGCCCGCGGAGTACGCCCAGCTCGCACTCATGATCGTCGAGCACGACTACCTCAACGGCGAGGTCATCCGGATGGACGGCTCGCTGCGGATGGCGCCCCGCTAACGCCAATGCCGCGTAGTTAGTGTTTGGGGCTGGTTGTCAAGCCTGGTGAAACAGCCAACGGAGTCCCTGCTAGAACAGAAATCGACCAAGATCACTGTCGGCAGGAACTCCGTTGGACAACCA
>NZ_JBQJIM010000051.1:0-35932 GCF_052078295.1 Crossiella sp. CA198 | reverse complement strand
GTCGCTCAGGAACTCAACGGCCGTCCACGCAAAACGCTCGGCTGGGCCACCCCAGCCGAGCGTCTGCGTGATCTACTCACCGCCTAAACCACAGCGGTGTTGCAACGACCCCTTGAAACCGCCCAGCAGTGGGCGGATCTGGTCGTGTCCGGCGGCGTCGTCGAGCAACAGCAGCAGCCGCTTGCCGCGGGCCCGGCGCCGCCACAGCGCGGCCCGCGCCTGGCAGGAGGACGGGATGCCGCGGGCCGGGACGCCGATGGCCACTAGCAGGTCGATCAGCGCGTCGGCCGGTTCCACCGGGCGCTGGCCGAGGGTGAAGGCGTTGAGGCGTAGGAAGAACTGGCCGTCCGGGAAGCGGGCGGCGAGCTGGTGCGCGGCGTGCACGGCCAGGGTGGTCTTGCCGACGCCGGGCATGCCGTCCACCGCGATGATCCCGGTGCCGCCCGCGTCCTCGGCCGCCCGCAGCACCGCCTGGGTCAGCTCGCGCAGTTCGTCGGTGCGGCCGGTGAAGCTGAGCACGTCCGGTGGCAGCGCGGCCACCACCGCGGCGGATTCGGCGAAGGACTCCGGTGGCGCGGGCACCGGTTCGGCGGTCGCGGGCGGGTTGGCCAGCAGGTGCCGGGCCAGCGCGCGCACCCCGGGACCGGGTTCGGCCGCGCAGGCCGCGCGCATCCGCTGGGTGGCGAAGTCCAGGAACTCGCGGATCGCGGTGTGCCGCCCGCACCAGGCCAGCGCGCGCAACCCGATCATGATCAGCTCGTCGGTGGGCGTGCACTCGTTGAGCAGCCGGGTGACATTGCTGGCCACGGTGGGGAAGTCCCCGGCGTGCAACTGCTCGGCGAGCAGTTCGGTGTGCATCCGCAGCCGTTCCTGGGCGAGCATGAACCGCTGCCCCTCCACCCAGGTCCCGGTGACCGGGCTGAGCGGTTCACCGCGCCAGAGCCCGAGCGCGGCCTGGTACTCGGCAATCGCTTTCTCGTGCTCGCCGTGACCGGCGGCGGTCCTGGCCTGCCGGGCGTGCGCGGCCGAGCGGTGGTGATCGACCAGCAGCGGGTCGAGGTCGAGCCGGTAGGCCCGCGCCCGGTCGGTGTGCGCGGAGCCGACACCCCTGGTGCGCAACCAGTTCTTGTCCCCGCCCGCGGTCTGGATCGCGGTGCGCACCCGCTCCACGTACTTGCCCAGACTCGCCGCGGCACTCGGCGGCGGCCCGGCGGGCCAGATGTGCTCGGCCAGGGTGTGCGCGTTCACCCACTCGCCTGGGCAGAGCGCGAGCGCGGCGAGCACCCCGCGCTCGGCCATCCGTTCCAGCCGAACCTGGCCGTCTGGCCCGTGGATACCGATCTCCCCCAGGATCCGGATCTCCAACCCGCGTTCCCTCCCTGGACCGCCGATGAAGGGGCGAGTCTGACACGGGCCGCATGATCGATACCAGCGGTGTGCGGGGTTGTGCTGGGGATTGTCCGCGCAGGTCAACGGATGCACTGAGGACAGGCTGTCCTCAGTGGACGGGTCGACCGATCGATGTATCCGGTTTCGGCGCGGTGCTGACCGCGGGTCACACCTTGGGGTCGCGGTACCCGATGACCGAGCCGTTCTCGCCCACCTCGGTCACCTCCTGGGTGACCTCCAGCCCGGCGCCCGGCGGCAGTCCCTCCGCGCCGACGATCTCGCCGCCCTGGACCCGGGTGGCGCGCTGACCGATCCGAATCTGGCTTGGTTGCCCGGACTCAGTCGCGCCGGCCGCCCGCCACCACTCCAGTCCGGCCCACAGCAGGACCAGCACGCTCACCCCGACGATGATCGTCCAGCCGGGACTGCTGGTGGCGATGTTGATGCCCGCGCTGACCGCGGCGGCGATCACGATGGAGAGCGCGGCGGCCGGTCCTCGGCCGGGCCGGACACGTCGACGCCGCACCTGGACCTCCCTCTGCCGGGGCGAAAGCCGTGCTCAACCCTACGCCAGCGCGACCCGCACCAGCTTGCGGTTGACGAACTCGCCGATGCCCAGCTCGGCCAGTTCGCGGCCGAATCCGGAGTTCTTCACCCCGCCGAAGGGCAGGCCCGGCGAGTCGGCGAAGCAGGAGTTGATGTACACCATCCCGGCTTCCAAGCGGGTGGCCACCTGCCGGGCGTGTGCCACGTCCGCGTCGAAGACGTAGCTGCCCAGGCCGAACCGGGTGGCGTTGGCCAGCCGGATCGCTTCCTCCTCGCTGTCCACCACGTAGTAGGACAGCACCGGCCCGAACGCCTCCTCGTGGAAGAGCGGGTTGTGCTCGCCGAGGCCGGTGATGATCGTCGGTTCGAGGTAGCACCCGGCCCGGTCGATCCGGTTGCCGCCGCGCACGATCCGGGCGCCGGCGGCCTTGGCCTCCTCGATCTGGCGGAGCAGCCCGTCCAGGGCGCGTTCGCTGGCCAGGGGACCGATCAGGGTGGCTTCCTCCGTCGGGTCGCCCACCTGGATCGCGGCGAAGCGTTCGGTCAGCGCGGCCAGCATCTCCGCACCCCGCTCCCGGCCGACCACGATGACCCGCTTGATGTTGACGCAGCCCTGTCCCGAGTTGAACGTGCGGCCCATCACGACCTGCTCGACCGCGTGGTCCAGGGGCGCGCCCGGCAGGATCAGCGCGGGGTCGCTGCCGCCGAGTTCGAGGACCGCCTTCTTGAGGTTGCGGCCCGCGCGTTCGCCGACCGAGGTCCCGGCCCGCTCGCTGCCGGTCAGGGTGACGCCGCGGACCCGGAAGTCGTCCACGAGTGTGCCGATCTGCTCGATATCGCAGAACAGGTTCGTGTACGCCCCGGCCGGGGCGCCCGCCTCGGCGAACAGCCGGGCGAAGGCCAGTGCGCACTGCGGCACGCTCTCAGCGTGCTTGACCAGCACCACGTTGCCCGCCACCAGTTGCGCGGCGGCCACCCTGGCCAGCTGGTAGTAGGGGAAGTTCCACGGTTCGATGGCCAGGATGACGCCGATGGGTTCGGTGACCAGCGTCGCGCCGGGTTCGCCGGGCAGTGACCGTTCGGCGAGGAACTCCGGCCCGTGCTGGGCGTAGTAGTCCAGGATGTCGGCGACAAGATCGACCTCGGCGTGACCGAAACGGGTGACCTTGCCCATTTCCAGGGTCAGGTACCCCACGTACTCGTCTCGTTTCGCGCGCAGGATCTCGGCGGCCCGGCCCACGATCCGGGCCCGTTCCGCGACCGGCCGGAACTTCCAGTCCTCGCGATAGAGCGTGTCGGCTTTGTCCAGTGCCGCAAGGACTTCGGTATCGGACTGGAGTGGGAATTCCTGGACGAGTTCGCCGGTGGCGGGGTTGATGGTCTGGAAGCTCATGGTCTACTCCTCGGTCTTCGCGTCGCCGTCGAACCGCGGCCGGTCCGGGTCCGGGTTGATCCAGTCCTGGGCCCGGCGCCACCACACCTCGGCGGCGGGCTCCAGGCCGCTGGGGTCGTCCAGGGTTCCGGCCTTGACGATCACCAGCTCGGGCCGTTCATGCAGGATGGTGAAGATCGGGGTGCCGCAGTCACCGCAGAAGAGCCGGTCCCGCTGGTTGCCGTTCTCCGTCCCGACCGTTCGGTAGGTTCTGGGTGTTCCGGTGATGTCCAGGGAGTCCCTCGGCACCAGCACGTTCACCGAGAAGGCCGCGCCGCTGTGCCGCTGGCAGTGCTCGCAGTGGCACAGGATGACCGGGCCCGGCGCCGCGCGGAAGCGGTAGCTAATGGCGCCGCACAGGCAGTGTCCGGTGCGCATGTCAGGCGCCCTTCCCGGGAAAGGCGTGCCGCCGCCCGCCGAGGACGATCGCGGCCGCGACGATCAGCAACAGCAGGGCAGCCCAGGTGATCGAGGCGGTGCCCAGGCCCGCGAGCAGCAGGCCGCCGAGCAGGCCACCGGCCGCGATGGCGCCGGAGAAGACCGTGATGGTGATCGACTGGGTCACATCGGCGGCGTCGCCGGAGGCGGTGATCGCGGCGCTGACGAACAGGCTGGGTGAGCTGCCGAAGGCGAAGCCCCAGGCCGCGACGGCCAGGTAGACCAGCGCCGGGACGGCGGTGAACATCGCCAGCACCAGCACGCTGGCCGCGAACACCACGGTGCTGCCCACCACGAGCGTGCGCAGGTGCCGGTCGATCCGCGCGCTGACCACCAGCACGCTGAGCACCGAGGTGACCCCGAAGACGAACAGCATCCAGCCGGTCTGGTCCGCCATGCCCGCGTAGCCGAGGAAATCGGTGATGTAGGTGTAGCGGATGTTGTGCGCGATCATGTACGTGACCAGCGCGAACAGGATCGGTCGCAGTCCGGGGATGGTCAGTACGCGGGAGATCGGAAACCTGGTCTCGGCTGGCTGGCCGGGCAGGTTCGGCAGGGTCGCCAGGACCCAGGCCATGGTCGCCAGGCTCACCGCGGCCGAGGCGTGGAAGGCGAGCTGCCAGCCGCCGAGGCCGCTGAGCCAGGTGCCCAGCGGGATGCCCAGGGCCAGCCCGATCGGGGTTCCGGCCAGCGCGATCGCGATCGCCCGGCCCTGATGTCGCGCCGGGGCGAGCCGGGCCGCGTAGCCGCCGAGCAGCGGCCAGATGAGCGCGGTGCCCAGTCCGGCGGCGAAGCGCAGCACCAGGGTCAGGGTGTAGTCGCTGGACAGCGCGGTGAGCACGTTGGCCACCGCGACCACGGCCAGGGCGAGCTGCAACACGTGCTTGCGCGGCCAGCCCGCGGTCAGCCGGGCCAGTGGGATGGCGCCCAGTGCGGTGGCCAGCGCGTAGATCGCGACGGTCTGGCCGGTCAGCGAGACGCTGGTGCCGAGCGTGCGGCTCATCTCCGGCAGCAGCCCGGCTGGCAGGCATTCGGTGAGGATGCTGATGAACCCGGCCAGGAACAGGCCGAGCAGGGCCCTGGCCGGTAGCCGGTCGGCTCGGGCTTTCGGGGCAGTGGTGAGAGTGTGGGTCATCCTGATGCTCCAGGAGTGGTGCGGCGGGCGCTCGCCCGGGGACACACCGAGCTTGCGGCGGGCCGACTGTCCTAACCAGACACCCACTTCGCCTACGTCCCTGGTGACTAGCACTGGCAGGGACAGGCTGAGTCGCGGACTTCGCGCGATACTCGGAGCATGGCAACCGAGCGCGCCGCCCGCACCGGGCCCGCAGCCGCCCCGGGATCAGCGCCGGAACCGGTCCCGCCGACGGCCCCGCCAGCCGAGCTGAGCGAGTTCCTGCGTACCCGCCGGGCCCGCCTCAAACCCGCCGACGTCGGCCTCACCGACCACAGCAGGCGGCGCCGGGTGCCGGGCCTGCGGCGGGAGGAACTGGCGCAGCTGGCCGGGGTCTCCGCGGCCTACTACACCCGCTTCGAGCAGGGCAACGCGCACAACGTCTCGCGCGAGGTGCTGGACGCGATCTCCCGGGTGCTGCGGCTCTCCGACGCCGAGCACGCCCACCTGCTGCGCCTGGCCCAGCCGACCCGGCGTCATCGGCAGTCCGAGCCACCGCGTCAGCAGGTCCGGCCAGAGGTGCGGGAGTTGCTGACGGCGATGGAGGGCGTGCCCGCCTACGTGTGGGGCCGCCGCACCGATGTGCTGGCCTGGAACCAGACCGCCTCCGCGCTCTTCGGCGACTGGGCCGACCGGGAGCCGCGGGACCGGAACTGGGCCCGGATCGCCTTCCTCGACCCGGCCGCGCGGACGCTGTTCGCGGACTGGGAGGCCAAGGCCTACGACGTGGCCGGACAACTGCGGCTGGGCGCCGGCGAGCACGCCGACGATCCACAGCTGGCCGCGCTGATCGGGGAACTCGCCCTGAAAAGCGAGGACTTCCGCAGGCTGTGGGCCGCACACGAGGTCAAGCGCAAAACCCACGGCACCATGCGCCTGACCCACCCCCTGGTAGGCGATCTGACCCTGCACTACGAAACCCTGGCCCTCCCCGGCGACCACGACCAGTCCCTGACCACCTACCACGCCAAACCCGGCACCCCCGCCGAACAGTCCCTACGCCTACTGGCCAGCTGGGGCCCAGACGCCACCACCGAGCGCTAGCCCACACCCACCCACACCGTCTTGGCCGTTCTCGTACGGCGTCTTGGCCGTTCTGGACGGCGAGTTGGCCCAACTGGTACGCCGAGTTGGCCCAAGTGGGCGTACCAGTTGGCCCAAGTGGTACCAGATCGGCCAAGACTGGGTACGACAACGGCCAACACGCCGGGGGTTAGCGTTGCCGGGCACCCAGCACCCAGCACCCGGCGTTCGGCGGCGGTGAAGGGCGGGTCGGGCAGCACCGGGCCGCCGCTGTCACCGCCGCGCATGGCCTGCCAGAGCACCCGGGGGCTGCGCATCCGGCTGGGTGGGGCGGTGAGGGCGAAGATGTCGGCCTTGATGTCGGTGACCAGGCGGCTGCGGCCGCTGCTGGCCGAGATCCAGTCGCCGAGCTTGTCGAAGAACCCGTCGAACCGGCCAGGAGCCGGGCCGTTGGTGCCGGGGTAGCGGGCGTCCTGGCCGATGGCCATGTCCCAGGCGTTCGACGACGCCCTGGCCACGGCGCGTTGCAGGGACAGGGTTCCGGGCCTGCGCCGCCGCTCGAACTCGGTGCGCAGGGCCAGCGCGGACAGCGCGGCGGCGGACATGCCGTGCCCGTACACCGGGTTGACGGTGGCGTAGGCGTCCCCGAGGGCGATGAAACCGTGTGGGCATGGGCGAAGTCGCTCGAAGTGCCTGCGGCGGTTGGCATCGGCGCGGAATCCGAAGGGCGTGCCGATCGGGGTGGCCGCCTCGATCAACTCGGCCAGCACCGGATGTGGCAGCAGCGCGGCGAAGGCGCGGAAATCCCCGGCGTCCGTGCCCGGCCTGCTGCCCGGCCCGCCGGAAAGGGTGATCATCCACAGCCCGTCCTCGATCGGCAGCAACGTCCCGTTGCGCCGCACCCCCGGCTCGCGCTGCGGACTCGATTGCAGGGTGACCGCCGGGAAATCCGGACCGGCGTCGGCCGGCGCCCGGAACACCCCGGTGGCATAGAAGATCCCAGGGTCCACAATGGACTCACGCACCGGCGGGAAACCCAGCTCGGTCAGCCAGCGCGGCGCCCGGGAACGCCGGCCGGTGGCATCCACCACCAGCTCCGCGGCCAGTCGGCCCGGCCCGGTGCGCACCCCGGTGATCCCGGCCGGACTCCCTTGCAGCCCAACGACTTCGGTCCGCCCCAGCACGGTCACGTTGGACAGCTCGCGCAACCGGGCGCGCAGGCTGGACTCCAGCAGTTCCCGGCTGCACCCGAGGATGAACTGCCGCCCGGCATAGCGCGGGAACCAGCCCCGCGAGGCCAGCCCGAGATAGCGCCCCGGCAGGTTGATGTGCTGCGCCCCGGCCGCGGCCAGCTCCGCCAGCACCCCGGGCGCCAGCGCCTCCATCGCCCTGGCCCCACCGGAAACCAGCGCGTGCGTGTGCCTGGCCTGCGGCGCCCCCCGGCGCGGCACCGGTTCCCCGGCGAACCCGTCCTGCTCGACTACGGTGACTGCCTCGGCGTGCGGTGCGAGGGCGAACGCGGCCAGCATCCCACCCATCCCGCCGCCGAGAATCGCGGCGTGCTGCAGCACGACTGTCCTCCCCAGGGCTGTGTGCTCGGCGCCCTCCAGGAAACCCGCGCCCGCCACAGCTGGCCATCGGCTGTTCGGGGAGACTGCCGCACACCACCTGCCCTAGCCGGAAAAGTCCGGGAAAACCCCAGATCATCGGCCACTCCAGGCAAATCCGGACCGGCAGTATTGCCGGCGTCAGCCCGCCCTGCTGACCTGCCGCACCCGCCACAACGGCGCGGCCAGCACCGCCGCGAGCAGCAAAGCACTGGCGGACAACAAGATCGCCTCCCGGGCCGCCGAATCGGCCAGCGCGCCCCCGGCGAGCGAACCCAGCATGAAGGCCAGGCTGCCCGCCCCGGTGGTGATCGCGAAAACCCGGCCCACCAACGCTTCCGGCGCCGCGGTCTGCCGCAGGGTGGTGTAGGCGATGCTGAACGGCGCGTTGGCCAGTGAGGTGATCAGCACCGCGCCGATCGCGGTGGGCACGTCGTTGGCCCGCAACAACAACGCGGCCAGCAGCGCCCGTTGCCGCGGCGCCCGCACCGGCAGGCACACCCCGTTTCGCCGCACTTCCAGCGGGCCCGGCACGCGGAACTCCAGGACACTCCACCAGGCAACCGCTTGCCGCGCGCGTCAACGAATCACCACCGCGCGATCATGGTTCCCGGCCCGAAGAGGCGGACCTTCGGGGGCGAGTCGATCGGCTACCAGTCCCGCGCCGCGCGCCGCCGCAACAGCACGATCCCGGCGACCAGCAGCGCCAGGGTGAGGCTCGCGCCGATCACGGTCAGCACGGTGCCGCCGCCGATCGACCAGCGCCGGGCCGTCGAGCCGGTGACCGTGACCAGTTCGCCCTCGCCGTCCAGCCTGGACAGTTCGCGCGGCCCGCGCAGGTAGTCCTCCGGGGCGAGCAAGGTGTTCTCCCGCCGGAATTCGTCCAGTTCGCCGCCGTAGTCCCGTCCGGTGCGGTCGAAGACCCGGGCCGGGCCGCCGGGCGCGCGGGCCACGTGCAGCGCGAGCACCTCGATCGCCCCGTCGGCACGCCGGATCAGCAGGTGGCGCTGGAAGATCTCGGTGCGGCCGGACTCCCGCATCGCGGCACTGGCCGCCTCGCTGGGGGCGCAGTCGGCGTCGTCCTGGCACCGGCGGTGGGCGAACAGGGCGTTCTGCAGTTGCTGCGGGGAGAAGTGGGCGGCGAAGTTGGCCATCCGGTCCTCGGGCGTGCGGCTGTGCTCCCGGTACCGGGCCAGGGGATCGTCGCGGACCTCGGCCGCCCGCACGTACTCCACGAGCAGGTTCGGCACCGGCCCTGGCGGCGGCTCCGGCGGGCCGCAGGCCCCCAGCATCCCCAGCAGCGGCACCAGCAGTGCCCACCGAGCACGCATGACGAGCAACCCCTCACCTGGCCGACGAATCGCCCCGAAGGTAGCCAGGTGAGTCGCCGCCCGGTCAGCCCTGGCCGCTTGCTGTCACCGGCTCAGCCGGGTTTGCGGGCCACGGCCAGTACGCAGTCAAGGAGGTCCAGTTCGCGCCGGATCTGGTCCTGGTCCTGCCACCAGTCCGGTGTGCTCGCCCGGCCCGGATCACCCCAGTGCCGGAACCAGCCCTCCCAGGTGTGCTCGCGGATCGACCGCACGCCGACCTCGGCGAACCCGGTCCCGGTCAGCTGCTCGGCGTAGGCGGCGCGGTCGTGCCAGTTCTCATCCGGGATGCTGAACCGGTAGAGGCTGAACCGCGGCGAGCGGAAGACCTCCCGCGGGGTGTCGCCGTGCAGCGGCAGGGTGTCCACGGTGCCGAGCAGGCCGCCCGGCCGCAGCACCCGGTAGGCCTCGGCGAAGAAGGCGCTGCGCGGGTGGAAGTGGAAGGCCGCGTCCAGCGAGACCACCCGGTCGAAGCTGTCATCCGGGAAGGGCAAGGTGGTCGCGCTGCCCATGCGGAAGGCGAGCCGGTCGGTCAGCCCGGCCCGCTCGGCGCGTTCCCTGGCGGCCAGCACGTGCCTGGGGGTGACGTCCACACCGGTGACCGATCGCGCCTTTCCGGTGCCCAGCCACAGGAAATCCTGCTCGCCGTAACCACAGCCGACATCGAGCACGTCGTGGTCCGGTCCCAGGGCCACCGCGTCGCCGAGACAGGTGGCCAGCGCCGCGCCCGCCTCGTCCAGGGTGCTGTCGGGGTACTGCCAATAGCCGATGTTGACATACCGGGTTTGCTGACCGGCGAAGTCGTTTTCCGGATCGGTGAACTCGTAGAACCGTCGTACCCGGGCAGCGGGGTCGCGAGTGGTGATGGCGCGGAGGATTTTGCCGAACGTACGGATGTCTCGCAGCATGCGGGCGGGCTCCCTGGGCGCGGAACTCGATCGGTCTGCCGCCGCGAACCGGACACACACGACGACCCATTGACCGTATCGCCGTGTATGTCCGGATTCTTCTAGTGTCGTATTGTCGCCAGTCAGGCGGGCAGGGCCGCTTCCAGGCCGTTGAGCACCGCATTGCAGTCCCGGCGCAGGGTTTCCGCGTCCTCGGCGGTCACGAAGAACACGCCAAGCCAGTTGCGGGATCCCCCGGACGGGTCATAAACCGGCACCGGATCGCCCTCGGGCATCTCGAACGCCTTCACCTGATCGGCGGTGGTGCCGGGGGAGAGCAGGGTGTCCCAGGCGACCCCGGAGGGGTTCCAGGGCGGGGTGCTGGCCCACGGGGTGCCGTGCGCGTCGGTGGGGATCACGGCCAGTGAGGCGGCGGCCCGCTTGCCCTCGGTCATCATCGCCCCGGGATAGTCCACCGGCTCGCCGAGTAGTTCGCGGACCAGCATGGCGATCGGGTCGAAACCGAAGACCTCCTCGATCTGCTTGGTCACCATCAGCCCGGCGAAGCGGGCGCCGGTCTCGATCACCGCGCCGAAGCCGTCCGGGCCGAGCTTGATCTCGGTGTGCGTGCCGCAGGTCTCCAGGCCCAGGGCGTCCACCGCGCGGCGGGAGATGTCCTCCAGGTGCCGCTGCACCGGCTCGGGCAGCGTGCTCGGCATGGTGCTGGCGACCTCGGTGAACGGCGGGATCGCGGGCAGTTTCCCGGTGATGCACAGCGGGTGGTAGACGCCGTTGGCCACGATGCCCTCGACGCTGACGTAGTCGCCGTAGCCGGGTTCGGTGTACCAGCCCTCGGTCGAACCGGCCAGGATCTCCTCGACCAGGAGGTCCCGGTCGGTGTCCGGCGCGTACAGCTCGTTCATCCCGACCTGGTGCCCCAGCTCCAGTGCCTCGGCGACCTGCCGCCACGCGGGCGCCACGTCCTCGGTGGTGTGCAGCACCAGCTGGGCCACGGATCCGGCGCCCCAGGCCGGTTTGAGCAGCAGCGGCGGGGTCAGCTCGGTCATCGCCGCGGCCAGGTCAGCCTCGGAGTCCACCCGGCGGAACCGGGGGATCGGCACGCCCGCGCGCTCCCAGGTCTCGCGCATCAACCGCTTGTCCCGCGCGGTGATCAGGCCCGGACCGCCACCGGGCAGGCCCAGCCGCTGCGCGACCTTGGCCACCAGCAGCACCGCGAACTCCGAGATCGACAGCACCGCGTCCGCGCCCAGCGCCCTGGCGTGCTCGACGACCAGGTCCACCAGGGCCTCACCGCGGGCCTCGGTGTCCAGCTCGGTGACGCTGGTGCAGGCTGGCCGCCACTCGGACTCACCGGCTTCCGGCAACGGCGTCAGCGCGAGCACGTGCAGCTCGCCCTCGCCCGCGATCCGCGGGAAGACGTGCTCCAGCGGCGCGCCGCCCTTGACGTAGAGGTAGAGGATCTTCTTGCTCATCGGGTGCTTCCTTCGATCACGGCCTCCGGCGCGCGGCGGCGGTTCGCCCGGCGGAGGAATACGGCCAGCACGGTCATCAGCACGACGGTGCCGATGGCCAGGTGCAGGAGGAACAGGTTCAGCGCCCCGGCGGAGAGGTAGGCGCCAAGGGCGAGCACGACCAGCGAGCACACCAGTCTGTCCACAATGGACTCGACAGAGAGCACGGTGGCCCGGCGGGAAGGATCGGTGACGGCGTCGTTGACCAGTTGCCGCTGGATCGGGTAGGCCACCCCGGAGACCAGGGAGAACACGCACATCAGCGCGATGGTCGCGGCCAGCCCGGCCGGGACCAGCAACGCCAGCAGCAATGCGAGCACGGTGGTCAGCACGAAGATCGCCCTGGTGTCGCTGAGCCAGCGCCGCACCAGCGCCGAACGTGCCGCCCCGGCCACCTCGAACAACGCGTTGGCGGCCAGCACCGAGCCGAAGGCGGCCACCGGCAGGTCCTTGGCGGCCAGGATCGGCTGGAACAGGTTGGTCTGCAACACCCGGACCAGGGTGAACACCGCCACGCCCTGCACGATCAACAGCATCAGCAGCTTCGAGCGGGTGACCAGGCGAACCGCGCCGGTCAGCGCCTGGGACAGCGGCTCCCGGCCGGCCTTGTCCGGCTGCCGCTGACCACCGGGCAGCGCGGGCAGGCGGGCGGCCAGCAGCACCGCGACGGCCGCGCCGGCGGCGGTGAGCAGGTAGGGCAGCGGGGTGTGCCACTGCATGAGGAACCCGGCCAGCGGCAGGCAGGCGACCCGCCCGATCAGACTGGCCGCCCGCGCGTTGCCCTCGGCCTTGCGATAACGCTCAGGTTCGCCCGAACGGACGAGGTATTCGTACAGATAGGCGCTGCCCGCACCGGAGACCAGCGAGTTCGCCAGCGCCACCAGCAGGAAGTGCACCAGGAATCCCCAGAACACCGGCCAGAACACCGGCAACAGGTTCGCGACCAGCAGCGTGCCCGCCCCGGCGAGCAGGAACCGGCGATAGTCGAACCGGTCCGCGAGCGCGCCGGTGGGAATCTCCAGCAGGCAGAAGAACACGTAGTAGATGCTCTGGATGGTGAAGATCTGCTCGTCGGTCAGACCGGCGTTGCGCTGGTAGAGGTAGAAGACGGGCAGCCACCAGAGCAGTCCGGAGAACAGTTGGTAGCCGTTGTACAGTCGGGTCACATTCGCTCAACTCGGTTATTTGTAGAATCGAGTTCATCGCAAATGGCGGGGATGAACAACGGAGAAACAGAATGTTATCATCCTGTGCTGTCCTCGGCCAATCCGGCCGATGTGACTCTGCTCGCAACATTGAAGGATTTGATTCATGCGGGTCCTTTTCCTGGGAAGTCCCGGAGCCGGCCACCTGTTACCGATGATTCCGCTGGCCACGGCATTCCGTGACCGCGGCCACGCCATCGCCTTCGCCACCCTGGACGGCGGCGAGGCGATCACCACCCTCGACCTGCCACACCTGTCCATCCAGCCCGGCCTGGACTGGCGCCACGAACTCCGCCGCCGGGGCGCCGAGGTCCACCCTGACCTGCTGGCCCGCACCGTGGCCACCAACTCCGCCGACCGGGCCGCCTTCGTCCCCCTGGCCGCCCAGGTCAACCTGGCCGCCCTGCCCGCCACCATCAGCACGGTCCGCGCCTGGCGCCCCGACCTGGTGATCTACGAATACCTCTACCCGGCCGCCCTGATCGCCGCCGCCGAACTCGGCATCCCCGCCATCCAGCACGAACTCGGCTTCACCCGCACCGCCGGCCTGCGCGAGCTGATGCTCACCGAACTCGGCCACCCCGGCCTGACCCCCACCAGCACCCTGGAGATCGCCCCCCGCGGCATGATCCCCGGCCCCGACTACGGCAATCCCGTGCGCCCCACCCCACTCGACACCCCCGGCGACCTCCCCGAGCCCACCGGCCGCCCCCGCATCGCGGTCACCCTGGGCACCGTGCCACCCAAGGTCGACGGCCTCACCCGCCTGGACCGCGTGGTCACCGCCGCCGCGTCGATCGACGCCGACGTCACCCTGGTCATGGGCCGGATGGACATCAGCGAACTCGGCTCCCTGCCCGCCAACGTCCAACCGACCGGTTGGGTGCCGTGGCACCGGCTGCTGGAGACCTGCGCGGCCGCGGTGCACCACGGCGGCTCGGGCACCGCACTGGCGGCGCTGGCGGCCGGGGTGCCGCAGCTGGTGCTGCCGGATGGGTCCGACCGGTTCATCACGGCGGACGCGGTGCACACGCGCGGGGCCGGGGTGAAAGCGGTTGCCGAGGAGGTCACGCCGGAGCTGTTGCGGCGGCTGCTGGCGGATCCCGGCTGGCGCACGGCGGCCCGCGAGGTCAGCGCGGAGATCGCCGCCATGCCTACCCCGGGTGAGGTGATCGACACGCTGCTGGTCTAATTCCTGCCGGGGGTGGGGACTCTTGCGTGCTTCGGAAACCACGTTGACCGGGCTGATCCAGGGCCAGCGCCAGTTCCAGGTGCCGCTGTACCAGCGGACCTACTCGTGGACGGACAAACAGCTCGAACTCCTGTGGGAGGACGTGCTCAGCCAGGCCGAGGCGCCCGAAACCGGGCCAACGCACTTCCTGGGCTCGGTGGTGCTGGCGCCCTCGCCGCGCAGCGAGGCGGGCTTCGAGCAGTGGGTGGTGGTGGACGGCCAGCAACGACTCACTTCGCTGAGTCTGGCGCTGGCCGCGTTGCGCGACCACCTCGGCGAAACCGAGCGGATCAACGACCTCTACCTGCTCAACCGCTACAAACACGGCGAGGACCGGCTGCGGCTGCTGCCCACCCAGGCCGACCGGGACAGCTACCGGAGTTGCCTGCTGGACGGGCAGGCCACCGGCGAGGACCGGCTCGCCGCGGCCTACCGGTACTTCCGGCGGCGGCTGGCGCGGCTGACCGATCCGGCGGCGCTGGAACGTATCGAGCAGTCGCTGACCACCCGGCTGAGCCTGGTGCTGGTCACCGCGGACCGGGGCGACAACGTGCACCGGATCTTCGAGTCGCTCAACAACACCGGTCTGCGGCTGAGTCAGGCGGACCTGCTGCGCAACCACCTCTTCATGTGCCTGCCCACCCAGGCCGAGCGGATCTACACCGACCTGTGGCTACCGCTGGAACGCGGCCTGGGCGAGCGGCTCGAACACCTCATGTGGCTGCACCTGGTGCTGACCGGGGACGAGCGGGTCCGGCGGCAGGATCTGTATGTGGCGCAACAGGAACGGCTGCGCCGGGCGGGCGGCACCGAGGCGGCGGTCGAGTCCTACCTGCTCGAGCTGACCCGCCGCGCCCCGCATCTGCGCACGCTGACCGAACCCGACCGCGAGCCGGATCCGGCGGTCCGCGACAGCCTGCGGCGCCTGGTGAGCTGGCCGGCCACCGCGGCCCATCCGGCGCTGATGGTGTTGCTGGAGAAGCGCGAACTCGGCGAACTGTCCACTGTGGACTTCGTCACCGCGCTGAGTTACATCGAGAGTTTCCTGGTCCGCCGGATGATCTGCAAGGTGGCGCCGAACAGCCTGGGCCGGATCTTCGAGGACCTGCCTGCCCAGCTGCCCGCAGACCGGCCGGTGGCCGACGGCGTGCGCTGGGTGCTCTCCGGCCACCGCCGCTCCTGGCCCACCGATGAGGAGCTGCGCACCGCGATCCGGACCAACCGGTTCTACCAGCAGGGTCAGCCCGCCCAGCGCAAACTTGTGCTGCAACGCCTGGAGGAAAGCCACGAGCACCCGGAGCCGGTGGACTTCGCCAGGGCCAAGCTCACCATCGAGCACGTGCTGCCGCAGACCCCGACCCAGGAGTGGCTCGACGTGCTCGCCGAGGACGGCGGCGACCCGGTGGAGCGGCACCGGGAACTGCTGCACACCCTGGGCAACCTGACCCTGACCGCGGTCAACGCCACCCTGTCCAACCACCCGTTCCAGCGCAAACAAGACCTGCTGGCCGCCAGCCACCTGGAACTCAACCGGCAGATCGCGGGCACCAGCCGTTGGGGCGCCGAGGAAATCCTGGCCAGGGCGGAGGATCTGGCCGACCGGGCGATCCGGCTGTGGCCGGGACCGGTCGGCGCGCACCAGGTGGAGAAGGCCAGGGACTGGAGCCTGCTGCACCGGGCGCTGGCTGCCCTGCCGGAAGGCGGGTGGACGACCTACGGCGAGATGGCCGCGCTGATCGACTCGCACCCGCGACCGGTCGGCGTGCACCTGGCCAACACCCCGGGTGTGGTGAACGCGCACCGGGTGCTGGGCTTCGACGGCCGGGTGTCGGCCACCTTCCGCTGGGCGGACGCGGATCGAGGCGAGGTCCTCGATGTGCTGCGCGCCGATGGCGTGCGGCTGGACGAGCACAACATGGCCGATTGGGATCAGTGGCTGTCCGCGGCCAGCATCGCCGAACTGCTTGGACTGGACGCCACCGGCCTGGCAGGGGAGCCGGAGGATGCCGACGACTACGACATCTATTCGGGACGGTTCGAAGAGCAGCTGGAGATGTGCAACCCCGCCGACGAGGTCGAAGGCGTGGACGCCCTGCTCTCCTGCTGGCTGGAGCTGGGCGGCAGGTTCGGTTTCGGCGACGGCGTCAAGGTGACCAGCTGCTTCCTGCTGCTCGACCGGCCAGGGCGCAAACACGTCTGGCCGTTCACCATCTACCCGACCTACGGCGCCGCCGGGTACATCGAGGTCGTTTTCCTGCACCTGGCCACTCGGGAGCCGTTCACCGACCCGGCGATCCGCGACGAACTACGCCTGCGGCTCAACAAGGTCCCGGGCATCGACATCCCGGCGAGCAAACTCGCCCTGCGCCCCAGTTTCCCGCTGACCGTGCTGGCCGACCCGGCCAACGTGCGAGCGCTCGGCGAGATCCTCCGCTGGTTCCGGGACACCGCCGAGCGCTGATCGGCTCAGCCGACCGAGTGTGCCGCCATCCGCTCGGCCAGTCCACGCCGGTCCGCACCGGCCACCGGGCCCGGCGAGCCGACCGCGGTCGCACCGCCGGCCAGCGCGTCCGTGACGAACCGGGCCACCAGCGCCGGGGCCGGGGTCAGGTCCGCGCCCAGGCTGGCGATGACCACGGGGGTTTCGGCCGGGTCGGTTTCGACCGCGACCAGCCAGCCGTGGCGTTCGGTCCAGGTGAGCATCAGGTCGTGGCCGGGCAGGCCGGGCCAGCGACGGGTGAGGGCCAGGTAGGCCGTTGCCGTGTCGGTGACCTCGCACAGCGCGCCGTCGGTGGAGACGCCCAGGGCGGCGGCCACTGCGTGCACGTAGCTGGACAGGGCCTGGGACAGCGGCGGGGGTTCGGGGGTGGGCTCGGGGTTGGGCAGACCGAGCATGGCCAGGAGGTCGTGGCGGTCCTGCGGATCGGTGGCGTGGCAGGCGACCGTGCGCGCGGCGCGGACCTGCTGACCGAACTCGACCCGGCTGGCGTGCGCCCTGGCTTCGGCGAAACCAGTGCTGGCTGGACGGGGGGCTGCGCTCATGCTGGCTCCGTTTCCGGACTGGCCGGGTTCGCCAGCGTGTTTGATTGTGATGGGGAGACATTACCGCTGCTTGACCCGGGAGCAAATGCGAGTCCGCTCAGGTCAGCAAGCGGTCACCGTGCGGTAACGGTGTTGGCCCCGCCGTCAGCGGCCCGGGATGGGCACGCCGGCGGCGCGGAGTTTGGCCTCGGTGAGCGCGGTCAGCCGGGTCCAGGCCGGGGCCTTGTCCATGTTGTGGTAACTGATCAGCCCGTGCCGGGCGGCGGGGTCGGTGCGGCCCTGGAAGGCGGTCACGATGGCCAGTTGGGCGGGGTTGGCGAGGTAGTGCTCGGCGGTGGCGGTGGCGAGTTCGTCCAGCCGGGGATCGTCCGGATCCCAGTCCGCCGCGGCCCAGCCGAGCCGTTGCAGCTCGACGAAGCGGGGGTCGTCCAGGGCCGCTTCGACGTTGCCGAGGTAGGTGTCGAAGTCCTCCGGGACCAGTGCCCTGGCCAGCACCAGGCCCTCCCGGACGATCGCCAGGTCCGCCGGGGTCAGGCCGAATCCGGCGAGCCGGTCCAGCAGGGCGAGCGCGCGTTCGGGCAGCAGGGCCCGGTCGCCCTCGGTGAGCCGGTGCAGGGTGTCGCGGCGCGCGGTGAGGTCCTCGATCTGTTTGGTGAGGCGGCGTTTGACGTCGTCCAGGGCGGCGGCGAACTGTTCGGTGCCGGCGTCGAGCAGCGGCCTGATCTCAGCTAGGGGCACGCCCGCGGTGGCCAGCGTGCGGACCTGGACCAGGCGCAGCAACTCGGCCGATCCGTAGCGCCGGTAGCCGGAGCTGTCCCGTCGCGGCTCGTCGACCAATCCGTGCCGGTGGTAGTGCCGCACGGTCTTGATCGTGATGCCGACGAAGGCCGCCGCCTGGCCGATCGTGACGCCGTTGGTCATCCGGTGAGGATGGACCCTGCCCCGGGGTCAAGGTCAACCCGCGGCGCACAACTTGCCAAAACAGCAAGGAACTTTGCCAAGTACTCGGGACTGGCGCACGGTGGGCCCATGACAACCAACGTAGATGTCCTGGTCATCGGCGGTGGGGCGGCCGGACTCAGCGGCGCCCTCACCCTGGCCCGCGCCCGCCGCTCCGTGCTCGTGCTGGACGCGGGCGAACCACGCAACGCCCCGGCTGACGGCGTGCACGGCTTCCTCACCCGCGAGGGCCTGCCCCCGGCCGAACTGGTCGAACTGGGCGCGGCCGAGGTGCGGGGTTACGGCGGGGAGATCCGCCGCGGCACGGTCACCGCCGCCCGCCGCACCGCCACCGGGTTCGAGGTGGACACCGCCGACGGCCAGCGGTTCGGCGCGCGCCGGCTGCTGATCACCACCGGCCTGACCGATGAGCTGCCGGAGATCCCCGGGGTGCGGGAACGCTGGGGCCGGGATGTGCTGCACTGCCCGTACTGCCACGGCTGGGAGGTGCGGGACCAGCCGGTCGGCGTGCTCGGCGGCGGCCCCAACACGATGCACATGACCCTGCTGCTGCGGCAGTGGAGCGCGGATGTGGTGCTGTTCCGGCACACCGCGCCCGAGCTGAGCGCCGCCGAACGCGCGCAGCTGGCCGCCAGGGACATCGCCGTGGTCGACGGCGAGGTGGCCGGGCTGGAGATCAGCGCGGACCGGATCTCCGGGGTCCGGCTGGCCGATGGCCGGGTGGTGCCGCGGCGGGCGATCGCGGTGCTGCCGAGGTTCGCCGCCCGCGCCGGTTTCCTCACTGAGCTGGGGCTGGCACTCACCGATCACCCGATGGGCGAACACCTCCAGGCCGACGGCCGGGGCGTGACCTCGGTGCCGGGGGTGTGGGCGGCGGGCAACGTGACCGAGCTGATGGCCAGCGTGGTCATGGCGGCCGCCGGGGGCATGGTGGCGGCCACCTCGATCAACGCCGACCTGGTCGAGGAGGACACCCGGCAGGCGGTCAGTCGCCGCGCGTTCAGCGCCGGGCAGGAGTCCCAGCTGGCTGAACTGGTGCTCGGCGAGGGCCGCCACGGCCTGGCCGGTCAGCTTCAGCCGAATCCGATGTGAGTCAGCCAGAACTCCAGCAGCGCGGTATCGCCGCTGACCGTGATCCCGTTGCCGGAGAAGGGCTTCCGCCGGTACAGCGCCAGCAGCAGATCGGTCAGCGGGGCGCGGACGGTGACCGCCGCCGCGCCCCGCCCACGGCCGGAGACGATCACCTCGCCGGTGAGGTCGACGAACCAGGCGGCGTCGGCGTCAGTGGCCTCGAAGGCCAGCGTGCGACCGGGAGCGAGCAGGGCGCGCTTGCCCGGGTTGTAGTCGAAGTGCTGGGCCAGCGAGTCCAGCCACATCCACTCGTCCACCGTGTCCAGGGCGACCTCGGTGGCCACGGTGAACGGGATCCCGGCGGCCAGGGTCGCGTCCGCGCGGTGCATCACCGTCTCGTGCGCGAACCGCCGGGCCCAGAAGTCGGTGCCGCCGCCCGAGGTCAGCGGGGTCCAGACCGTGGTTCCGGGTCCGGCCGCGCGCAGGGCCTCGGACAGTTCGGTCGCGCCCTCGACCAGCCAGTCCACGGGCAGGGGCCGGGAGTCGTCGCCGTCGAGCTTGCGCATCTTGTCATCGGGCAGGAACCCGGTGGCCCGGGTGCGGATGATCTCCGCGGCCCAGCGGTGGCCGTAGCCGACGTGCCGCACCAGGTTGCCAAGGGACCAGCCGGGGCAGGACGGCACGGGGGCCCGCAGGTCGGCCCCGGCCAGGTCACCGAACAGTGCGGTCTGGACGCGGATCTCGGCGGCGTGGCGGTGGAAGTCCATGGTGGCCTCTCGTGATCGGTGGTTCTCACGAGCTGGTCGGAGTCGGCAGGGCCGTCTCGACATCGAGCCGAAGATAATCTCCGGCCGGTGTCGACGCCCGCTGGACCGGCCCGGCTACGGCACCACGACCAGCCTGCCCACCACCGACCCCTCGGCCAGCCGCCGCAACGCCGCGTCCACCCCGCTCAACGGGTACTCCTCCGCCACACACGCCCGGATCCGGCCTGCCGCCGCCATCGCCAGCACTGCCCGCGCGTCGGCCAGGGTCGCGCCGACCGAGCCGCGCAGGATGGTCTCGCGGACCACCACCTCCAGCACGTCCAGGGTGGCGGGCCGGTCGGTGTAGCCGACCAGCACCACCCGCCCGCGCGGCCGGGTCATCCGCACCGCCTGGCCGGGGGTGTGCTCGTTGCCGACGGTGTCGATCACCACATCGCAGCCGCGCCCGCCGGTGGCCGCGAGTACCGCCGCCACCGGATCCACCGCCGTCGGATCGGCCACCACCGCCGCCCCGTACCGGCTCGCCTGCGCCCGGCTCGGCTCGTGCGGGTCCACCGCGATCACCGTGGCGCCCTCGGCCACCGCGACCTGGGTGACCGCCAGGCCGACGCCGCCCGCGCCGATCACCACGACCACCTCACCCTCGGCCACCTCGGCGACCGCGCGCACCACCCGGACCGCGGTGGTGCCCGAGCAGCCCAGCACCGCGGCCTCGGCGTAGGAGACCTCATCGGCGATGGGGACCAGGCAGCGGGCCGCGGTGAGGAAGTACTCGGCCAGGCCGCCGTCGGTGTCAAAGCCCCACTTGGCCTTCGGCGCGGCGCACAGGTTCTCCATGCCGCCGGTGCACCAGGCGCAGGCGCCGCAGCCGTCGTAGTAATAGGCGAGAACCCGTTGGCCCAGCGGCACATCCACCCCAGGGCCGACCTCGGCGACCTCGCCGGCGATCTCGTGGCCCAGCACGATCGGCAGCGGCGGCTTGATGGCCTCGCCGGTGGCCAGGTGCAGGTCGGTGTGGCACAACCCGGCCGCGCGGACCCGGATCAGGGCCTGACCTGGTCCCGGCACCGGGCGCGGACGCTGTTCCACCGTGATCGGGCCGCGTAGTTCGCGCAGCACCGCCGCGGACATCAACTGGTTTCCGGACACGGCCTGGATCCTGGCATACCGCAGCGCGGCGTAATAGGCCCGTGATTGAGGGGAAGCACACTCGGGTGTCACTCGATCGAGGCTTGACAGGGATCGCGTCTTGTTTTGTCTAGGCAGGGGGAAGTAGCGTCCGATCCGGCACGTCCGCGTCAATTAAAGAAGGGCCTCGGTGGAATTCGACGGCTTTCATCAGGCGTATTCTCATGTGCTTCGATCACTGATTGACGAACCCGAGTACCGCAACTCGCCGCGTGGTTTCGACAGCCGGGAACAACTCGGCCTGAGCTACCGGTTACGCGAGGCGAGTCAGCGCATCCCGCTGGTGCCGGCCCGCAGGCTCAACCTCGTCTTCAACTTCGCCGAGGCGCTCTGGTACCTCTCCGGGCGCGATGACCTGGACTTCATCGCCTACTACGCGCCCAGCATCCGCAAGTACTCCGCCGACGGCGTGCGCCTGACCGGCACCGCCTACGGCCGCGCCCTCTTCGGCGGTGGCGGCGGGCCGGTGCAGTGGCCGACCCTGGTCCGGCAGTTGCGCGAGGACCCGGACAGCAAACGTTGCGTGCTGCAGATCTTCGCCGCCGACGAGCTGGCGATCGCCGGGAATCCGGACGTCTCCTGCACCCTCGGACTCCAGTTCATGCTGCGCGAGGGCGCCCTGCACGGCGTGGGATTCATGCGGGCCAACGACGCCTATCGCGGAATGACCAGCGATGTTTTCTCCTTCACGCTGATTCAGGAGATGCTGGCCCGAGAATTGGGCGCGAAACTGGGCTCATACACCCATTTGGTGGGGTCGGTGCACCTCTATGACCCCGATTACCAGCGCGCCCGCGAGGTGCTCGCTGACCCGGCCGTGCAGCACACCGGCCTGCCGCGGTTCCCGGAGATGCCCGAGGGCGACAACTGGCCGTGGGTCAAGCAGGTGCTGGAGTACGAGGAGGCCCTGCGGCAGAACAGGATCCGGCTGGAACCGGACACCAGCGGACTGGGTGTGCCGGAGTACTGGGCGCAGGTGCTGCTGATGTTCGAGGTCTACCGCCGGGTGCGCCGGTCGGAACCGGTGGACGGCGAGCTGATGGCCGCGCTGTCCCCGCTCTACCGCGCGCTGGTGCAACAGAAATGGCCGCAGACGGCGTCTAGCGCGACGCCGGTGGGGAGCTGAGGAACAGATGGGCACGCAGTGGAAGGACACCGTCGACGTCGCCGACGGTTTTGACGCCTACGACGACCTGCCGGAGCGGCTGATCGGCTACCCGGCCGTCTTCGCCGCACTCGGCATCGGCGACCCGGCGGTGCGCACCGTGCTCGACTACGGCTGCGGCCCCGGCAAGGTCGCCAACCGGGTGGTCGGCGCCAGTGCCGCGCACGTGGTGGCCGCCGACATCTCCGCGGCCATGCTGGAGATCGCGCGCACCCGCCGCGCGCACCCGCGCATCCGGTACCACCAGATCGACAGCGGCGGCCTGCCGTTCCTGGCCGGGAACTCGGTGGACGCCGCGATGTCCTGCTACGTCTTCATCAACGTGGCCGAGCAGGCCGACATCAAGGCCATCGTGGCCGAGGTGCACCGGGTCCTCCGACCGGGCGGTAGGTACGCGATCCTGGACACCAACCCGGACACCACCGGCATCCGCTTCTCCACCTTTCGCAGCGGCGAACCCGGCCGGGTCTACACCCACGGCGAGCGGCGGCAGGTGCTGCTGCACCAGCCCGGCGGCGGGGTGCTGGAACTGATCGACCACCACTGGCCGCGCCAGACCTACCTCGATGTGCTGGCCGAGGCCGGATTCCGCGAGATCACCGTGCGTGAACCACTGCTCGATCCGGCCGAGGCGGCGAAAGCGGAAACCCCGCCCGCCGAGGCCACCCGTCCACCGTTCCTGATCGTTTCCGGGGTGAAGTGAATGAGCGTCAACGGTTCCCGTCCCAGCGTGTTCCTGGCAGGCCCGTTCAAGGCACTGGTCGATGACACCGGCGCGATGCGGGTGGCCGAGAAGGCCCGCTTCGAGGCGCTGATCGACCGCCTGGAGGCCGAGGGCTACCAGGTGCACAACGCGCACCGCAGGGAGGCATGGGGCAAGGAGTTCCTGCGGCCGGAGGAATGCACCCGGCTGGACTACGAGGAGATCTCCGGCAGCGCCGTGTTCGTGGCCTTCCCCGGCTCCCCGGCCTCACCCGGCACGCACATCGAGATCGGCTGGGCCTCGGCACTGGGCAAGCCGATCGTGCTGCTGCTGGAACCGGACCGGGAGTACGCCTTCCTGGTGCGCGGCCTGCACACGGTCGCCGACGTCACCTACCTGACCATCGGTGACGATCTTGTGGACGAGGTGGCCGCGCTGGTGAACCGGCTGGCGGATCGGGAGCCTGTCGTCGAAGGTGTGTGAGGTGAACGATCTCGCCGAGGACTACGACGGATTCCTGGTTGACCTCGACGGAGTCGTGCACCTGGGCTGGCAGCCCTTGCCGGGCGCGGTGCGGGCACTGGCCGAACTGTCCAGCCGGGGCAAGGGGATCGTGTTTCTCACCAACGATCCCCGCCTCGGCCGGGCGGCGGTGGCCGCCCGGCTGCGCGGCCTGGGCATCGCGGCCGAGGCCGGTTCGGTGGTGACCTCCGGCTGGGCGGCGGCCGTGCGGGTGGCGGAGACCCGCGGCCGGGTGTACGTGATCGGCTCGCCCGAACTGCGGGCCGAGGTCGCCGACGCGGGCGCCACCGTGCTCTCCTCAGCGGAGGCGGGGATCGCGGACCGGATCCTGGTCGGCGGGCACAGCGGTTTCGACTACGCCGAACTGGTCGCGGCCTGCCGGGCAGGCGACAACGGCGCGGAACTGTTCGCCACCAACCGGGACGCCACCTTCCCGATGCCGGAGGGCCCCTGGCCTGCCACCGGCGCGATCCTGGCCGCGGTGGAGACCGCGCTGGGCCGCACCGCCCGTTCGATCGGCAAGCCGGAGCCGGAGATCTTCCACGTGGCCAGGGCACTGCTCGGCCCCGGCCGGATCGCGGTGATCGGCGACCGGATGGACACCGACATCCTGGGCGGCCACCGGGCAGGCCTGGCCACCATCCTGGTCAGCGCCTCTCCCGACCGACCGGTCGGTAAGCCCGCGCCAGACCATGTGGTCACCGCCTTGACGGGGCTGCTGGAACCCCGCGAATCGGCGGTGTGACCGGCAGTCCCGCACCACTTGGGCCAACTGGTACGCCCACTTCAGCCAAACTGGCGTACCAGTTGGCCCAACTCGCCGACAGCGGCGCTAACGGCCCAGCAGCGGCAACAGCACCTCGTCCACGATCTGCCCGCGCAGCTCGGTCGGCATCGGCGGGCCCTGCGTCAGGAAGTGGTGCAGCACCAGTGCCGGACCGGCCGCAGCCACCCTGGGCGTGATCGTCTCCGCGCGGATCTCGCCGCGTTCGGCCGCGCGCCGCAGCACCTGGGTGAACAGGCGGTTGCGGCCGCCGACCATGGTCTCGCGCAGCTCCCTGGTCAGCTCGGGATCGCGCAGGGTGTCGGTCAGGATGCCGCGCACCGCCTCGCCGACCGGGCTGATCAGCCGCTGGGCCACCAGGTCGAGCGCGGCGAGCAGGTCGGCGCGCAGCTCGCCGGTGTCCGGGATCGGCTCGGTGGCCTGCGCGGTGTGCTGGATGGCGGCGGCGACCAGGTCCTGCCGGGTGGGCCAGCGGCGGTACAGCGAGGCCTTGCTGGTGCGGGCGCGCTGGGCCACCCCGTCCATGGTCAGCCCGGCGTAACCGGCCTCGGCGAGTTCGGCCAGGGTGGCCTCGACGATGGCGTTGAGCAGCACCTCGCCGCGTCGGCGCGGGCCACGGCGGTGATCCACCGGCTGCTCCACCACACCCCCACTTAGAGTCCGTTGCGTTCTCTATCGCGGGAGCCTACCGTGGGAGATAGTGAACTGCGAGTTCTCTATCTGATGGGGGAGTGGTTATGCGAGTGTTGTTCGTGGCCTCGGCGGGCGTGGGGCACGCCTTCCCGATGGTGTCGCTGGCCAGGGCGTTCCTCGCCGCCGGGCACGAGGTGCTGTTCGCCACCACGGGAGAGGGCCTGGTGGTCGGCGAGGCCGGGTTGCCGGTGGCCGATGTGTCGCCGGGCATGAACCGGTCGGTGATGATCGCCAAGATGCGGGCTGAGCACCCTGAGTTGGTGCGGGCCATGCAGGCAGGCCGGATCGGCGATTTACGGGAGACGGCCGCGCTGATCGGTGTCCTGGTGCGGCTGCAGGTCGACGGGGTGATCGAGGTCGCCAGGCAGTGGCGGCCGGACCTGGTGGTGCAGTCCCAGGCCCAGCACACCGGACTGATCTGTGCCGGCGCGCTGGGGATTCCCCTGGTGGAGCACAACTTCGGCCTGGTCCGGGCGACCGGCCTGGACGAGACCCTGCGGGCGGACCTCGCCGACGTCTTCGCCAAGCACGGCGCGGAACTGCCCGAACGCCGCACCATCCTGGACGTGGCGCCGCCGAGCATGGTCGAGACCCCGGTCGGCCGCCCACTGCGTTACGTGCCCTACAACGGCGCCGCCCCCGTCCCAGGCTGGCTGGCCGAACCGCCGCGGCGGCCACGGATCGCGGTGACCCTGGGCTCGGTCGCGCCCACGGACACCGGAATCGGCCCGGTGCAACGGATCCTGGCCCTGGCCGGGGAGATCGACGCCGAGTTCGTGCTCGCCCTCGGCGCGGTCGACCCGGGCCCGCTGCCCGCCAACGTGCGCGGCACCGGCTGGCTGCCGCTCAACGCCCTGCTGCCCACCTGCGCCGCGATCGTGCACCACGGCGGCGCGGGCACCACGATGACCGCCTTGGACGCGGGCGTGCCGCAACTCGTGCTGCCCAGCGGCTCGGACCGCTACGTCAACGCCGCCGGGGTGCACGCCAGGGGAGTCGGCTACACCGCCGAAGAGTCCGAAGTGGACAGTGCGCTGCTGACCCGGCTGCTCACCGAGGACAAGCTGCGGGTTGAGTCGGCGGCGGTGCGGACGGAACTGCGCTCGATGCCAACCCCAGCCACGGTCGCGGCCGAACTCGCCGAGTGGGCCAGCTGACTCAATCCGGTCAGGGGCAGGCCAGATCGCCACCGCACCGGCAGGCCACCGTGACGCAGCGCGCGCACAGCGTCCGGTGGCAGTGCCCGCAGACCGCCAGGTCGGCGAGCTGTCCGGCGGCCCGGCAGTCCCCGCAGTGCCGGGTGCTCGCCAGCAGCGCGGCCGCTGGGGATCCGCTGTGTGCCAGCAGTTCCAGCGCCACCGGCGGCAGCCGCCCGGCCCAGCGATGCGCCGCGACCAGGTCCAGGCGCAGCAGTGGATCATTCGGCCGCCCGTCGGCCACCCACAGCTCGGCCCGGTTCCGCAGCCGCGCGGTCAGCCCGCGATCGGCCGGATCACGGTGCAGTGCAACGGCTTCCAGCACGGCGCGGTCACGGTGGTGCACCGGCAGGCGGGCGAGCGCGCGGCGCCGGGCCAGCTCGGCGCGGCTCGCGGCGTACTCGTACTCGCCGCGCTGGAAGGCGGCCTCGGTGAGCAGCGCGAGTTTTGTCAGCGAGGCGCTGCTGCTGATGGTGCGGAAGTGCTCGCGCAGGCCCCGCCACTGCGCGTCGGCGGTCACCGGACCGCGCCGCCCGGCCAGCACGCAGTCGATCAGCGCGATCATGTCCAGGGGGGTCGGGCCCAGCACGTCGAGCAGGTGCGCGAGTTCCGCGTGCTCGTCCGCGGCCAGCAGATCGCCCAGCCGCAGCAGCAGCCAGCGCGTGCTCATCCCCGGCGCCGGGTCGCGCACCGGCTGGGCGGCGACCGTGGCGGCCATGCCGGGCTCGCCGGAGATCAGGTAGTACAGCCGCATCGCGGCCCGCGCCGAGGAATTCTCCCGGTTCGCGGCGTAACTCCGGCGCACGTACGGCAGCGCGCGCTCTGGATTGTCCAGCAGCAGCCAGGCTTGGGCGAGCACCGCGGCGTCCGGCTCATGCTCGAACTCACCCACCCGCTCCCACTCCCGCGCCGCCCCCAGCAACCGTTGCAGGTCAACGGCTTCGCCGGTCATCTCGACCAGTTCCACCAGCGCCTTCACCCACAGGCAGCGGAACCCGAGCGCCACTGGGCGCGGCAGTTCGGCCTCGCGCAGTGCCCGGGTGCTCAGCTCCTCGATCCGCAGCAGCGCGGGCACGGTGCCGAGTGTGTAGAGCCGGTGGCATTCGGGCAGCCAGGCCAGCCAGCCCATCGACTGCCGGATCATGGCCACCCCGGGCCGCCGCGGCCAGGACTCCAGGAGGTCCGGCAGGGTCTCGATCGGGTACCACGCCACCGGCCGGTCCGCCCCGAGCAACGGCCCGTCCGCGGAGCCGAAACCCAGCTGCCGCCCGCACACCGCGATGATCGCCTCGACATCCGGCCGCGCACCCGGGTCCTCGGCCAGTGCCTGTCCGACCAGGTCGGTCAGCCAGTCCCAGCCGTCAACCAGGTCCAGTCCGTCGCGCAGGGTCCGGCCCCAGGCCCACACGTCCATCGCCGGATCGGCCGGGGCGCCGTCGAGCTGTTCGGGCGCGGCGTAGGCGGCGGTCATCCGCCAGCTGGTCGGCCCGCCCGCCGGGACCATGGTCTCCAGGTCCGACAACACCGTGCGCCAGCGCGGTTCCCGCCCGGTGAAGCCCTCATCGCCGTGGGCGAAGAGCACGTTCTCCGGTTTGACATCCCCGTGTACCAGCCCCAACCGGTGTAACTGGTGCAGTGCGCAGGCCAGCGCCAGCCCGTGGTAGGCCAGCTCCGCGACGCCGATGTCCTTGCCCGCCAACCGATCCCGCAGGCTGCCGCCGGGGCAGTGCGGCAGGCACAGGTGCTGCACCGGACCGCCGGGCACCCCCAGCACCTCTTCGATCGTCAGCACCCCGCCGAACCCGTGCCGGATCAGTCGCAGCGCCTCGGCCTCCCGCCGGGCCAGCTCGGCCGCCGCGACCACCTCGGATCCCTTGAGCACGAACAGTATCCCGTCCGAGCGCCGTCCTAACAGGACAGTCGGCGCCAGTTCCGCGACGATCTCGTAGCCGCCGATCCGGTCCAGCGCCGGGGCCTGCCGCAACGCCGCCGCGGCGGCCAGCGCGCGCGGGAAGTACGGCGCGGCGAAGGGATCGGCGAATCGTCCGCTCATGCGACGTGCAGGGCCGCGAAGGCGGCGCAGACCACGGCCCAGCGTTGCTGGTGGAAGGCGATGGTGTCCTTGATCAGCCCGCTCAGCTCCTGGCCGAGTTCCCCGTCCAGGGCACGGTAGAGGTGGTCCAGCACCGCTGTCCCGGAGGTGCGGGTCGGCACCGCGATTGCCGCCGCGGCGCCCTGCGGGGGCCCGGTGCGCGCGATCTCCCCGGTCGGGAAGTACTTCAGCACCGCCACCGCGAACGCCCGCTCCGGCGCGCTCAACGGCGCCTCGCTGAACGCCGCGGCCAGCGCGTGCACCCGCACCCGCACTGGCTCGAAGTCCACCCGCAACCGCCGCAACGACTTCGCCACCTTGCCGATCTGCTCCGCGAACCCCGCCTCGCCGTGTGCCCAGGCGTCCGGGGTCTGGTCCAGCACGGCGTTGAACATCAGCAGGTAATCCCGGTGCACCGCTTCCAGATCGGCCATCAGCCGCAGCAGCGCGGCCCGGGAATCGAATGCCTGGCCCAGTTCCGCCAGGGCCCGCCCCGCGTGCAGGTGCACCCCACCGTGCACCACCCCGGCCTGCACACTCGTCCCCGGCACCTCGCCGGTGATCGAGTTGGCGACCTCGGGCAGTTTGGCCCCGTCCGTGCTCATGGCGACACGGTACGTGACCCGAACGCGGAAAACCCCGCCGCCGGAACAACTTCCGGCGGCGGGGTTGCCCAGGCAGGTCAGAGACCAGCGGTGAACAGCAGGCGGTTCACGGTGCCGCCGGTGGCGCCACCGGAGACCACGTTCGGGGTGGCGTTGGTGTTGAGCCAGTTGTGCACGGTGGCCGAGGGGGCGTCGCCGAAGCGGGCCTTGTACAGCGCGGCCACGCCTGCCACGTGCGGGGCGGCCATCGAGGTGCCGCTCATCGAGCCGCTGCCGCCGGTGCGCAGAGTGGAGATGATGTTGCCGCCGGGGGCGTAGAGGTCGACGCAGGCGCCGGTGCTGGAGAAGGAGGAGCGGGCGTCGCTGATCTCCGAGGAGGCGACCACGGTCGCGGTCTCCACCTTGCGCGGCAGGCGGTCACAGGAGTTGCCGCCGGTGTTGCCCGCCGAGGTCGCCAGGAAGACGCCGGAGGAGATCATGTTGCGGATCGCGGTCTCCAGCGCCGCGCTGTGGTTGAAGTTCCACGAGGTGTTGGCCACCGCGGGCTTCTTCGCGTTCGCGGTCACCCAGTTGACGCCGTTGAGCATGGAGGTCGCGGTCGCGCCACCGGAGCAGTTCATCACCTTCACGCCGTGCAGGCTGGCCTTCTTGGCCACACCGTAGGTCTTGGAGCCGATGGTGCCAGCCACGTGCGTGCCGTGGCCCTGGCAGTCGGTGTTGTTGGTGTCGATGGCGTTGTGGTCGAAGGTGGCCCGGCCCTCGAAGTCCGGGTGCGAGGGCGTGATGCCGGTGTCGATGATGTAGGCGTGCACACCCGCGCCGGTGGCGTTGTAGGTGAAGCTCTTGGACAGCGGCAGGTTGCGCTGGTCCACCCGGTCGATGCCCCAGGACGGCGGGTTGAGCTGGGTCGCGTCCAGGGCGTCGGTGACCAGCACGTCCTGCTCGATGCTCTTGACCGACGGGTCGCGGCGCAGCTGCCGCAGCTGACCGGGGGTCAGCTTGGCGGAGAAGCCGGTGACCGCGGCGCTGAACTCGGCGGCGGGCTTGATGTCCAGCGAGCTGGTCAGGCTGCGACCCCGGGACTTGGCCGGATCGGTCACCACGATGTAGGTGTCGGCGATGGGCTGGGTGGTCGCCGAAGCGGAGGCCAGCGAGAGCGGCGCCTGGTAGGCGGGCTCGGCCAGCGCGGTGGCGGCGGTCAGGGTCGACAGGGCCGCGGCCGAGAATACGGCAAGCACACGATTGAGCGGATGCACGTAGTGGCTCCTTAGTGCACCAGCGACCGGGCGTGTCCACCGCAGGGTTGGTGAACGGACTGCCACCCGATCGTGGGTCACCCAGCAGACTGACGAGTTGGTCTGCGCAGGTCAATGGGCCTGATCAAATGTCCACCACGGTCCATCCGTTCTGCGGTGCCACTGCCATCTTTCGGCCGAGGTGGTTCGGGGGATTGCGGGGACCGCCCCCATGAGCAGGTCCCCAGCCCACCCGCCCGGCCACGCTCCGTCCCCGCGTCGGCGGCCCCGCGCCACTTGGGACAACTGGCACGCCCACTTGGGCCAAACCTGCGTACCACTTGGCCCAACTCGCCGTACGAGAACGGCCAACACACCGTCCACAACGGCCAACACGCCGTCCGGAGCGGCCGGCGCGGTGGTGGGGCTAGGGGAGTGGGGCTAGGAGGGTGTGGCCGTCGTGGAGGGCTTGCTCGATCCGGTCCGGGTTGGGGTGGCGGGGGCGGCCGGGGCCGTGGCGGATCTCGATCTCGGCTACCGGTGGGACCGTTTCGCAGGTCTGGCACGGCTCGCCGGGGCGGAGGTCCTGGCCGCACACGGTGTGCCGTTGCAGGACGCGGGGGCCGTTGGGGGAGAGGTGTTTGTCGCCCCAGGCGAGCATCGCGGTCAGCACCGGCCACAGCTCCTGGCCGCGTTCGGTGAGCAGGTACTCCTGCCGTCCCGGCTGGTACTCGCTGCGCTCCAGCACCCCCGCGCCGACCAGGGATTCCAGCCGGGCGGACAGCACCGCGCGGGGCAGGCCCAGGTGGCGGTGCAGGTCGGTGAAGCGGCGGAGGCCGAAGAAGCAGTCACGCAGGATCAGCGGGGTCCAGCGCTCGCCGATGATCTCCAGCGTGCGCGCGATGGTGCACTCCTGGTTCGCGTAGTCCGACTTCAGCGCCATGTCCCCATGCTAGCTGTCGGTTCAGTGAATGAACCATGCGTGCTACGGTTCGTTCACTGAACCGAGGGAGGCTCGTGGTGACCGCCACCGCACAGTCAGCTCCGCCGGCACCCGGGTTGCGCCGCACGGTCGCGGTCGCCGGGTTCGGCACCCTGCTCGTGCTGGCCGCCTTCACCGCGCCACTGGCCACCCCGCGCGAACTCGCCGCCGACCTGGGCGCCGGACCGGCCGGGCAGACCTGGATCCTGAGCGCGATGAGCCTCGGGCTGACCGTGGCCATGCTGACCGCGGGCGCGCTGGCCGATGACTTCGGCCGCCGCCGGGTGTTCCGGCTCGGCGCGGTGGTGCTGCTGCTCGCCTCGGTGCTCTCCGCGCTGGCCACGGTGACCTGGCTGTTCGTCTTCGCCCGGGTCCTGGCCGGACTCGGCGCGGCCGCGGTGCTGGCCTGCAGCCTGGCCCTGATCGGGCACGCCGCCCCACCCGGACCGCTACGCGCGCACGCCATGGGCCGCTGGGGCGCGAGCCTGAGCCTCGGACTGGCCCTCGGCCCGGTGCTGGCCGCGCTGGCCGCGGAGTTCCTGGACTGGCGGGTCATGTACTGGGTGCTCGTGCTCGGCGCCGCCGCCCTGGTGATCTCGGCCCGCGGACTCACCGAATCGGTCTCCGGCCACCGCCGCCCGCTCGACCTGCCCGGCGTGCTGCTGCTGGCCGCCGGACTCGCCGCGCTGCTGGCCGGACTCACCCTCGGCCGCGGCGGCTGGCTGGCCCCGGCCACCCTGACCCTGCTCGGCGGCGGCCTGCTCCTGCTGCTCGGCTTCCTGCTCCGCCAGGCCTTCGCGACCGCACCCATGATCGAACTGAGCCTGTTCCGCAACCGTGGCCTGCTCTCGGCCACCGCGGCCTCCTTCGCCGCGGGCGCCGGGGTCACCGCGCTGATGTCCTTCCTGCCCATCGTGCTGCAGAACGCCCTCGGCCTCGGCCTGGTCACCACCTCGGTGCTGGTGGTCGTCTGGTCCGGCACCAGCGCGGTCGCCGCACTCGCCGTCCGGCGGCTGCACCGGCTCGACCTGGACCTCCGGCTGGGGCTCGGCATGATCATCCTGGCGGTGGGACTCTTCGCGCTGGTGGCCCCGTCCCGCACCGGGCACGGCCTGGACCTGGTGCCCGGCCTGCTGATCGCGGGCATCGGCACCGGCATCAGCAACGCCAGCCTGGGTGCGGCCGCGGTGGCCAGCGTGCCCCCGGCCAAGGCCGGCCTGGGCGGCGGCCTCAACCAGACCGTGCGCTACCTGGGCGCGGCGATCGGGGTGACCGTGGTCTTCGCCCTCAGCGTGCGCTCCGCCGGGGCGCCGATCAGCGAACTGCTCGACGGCTGGCGTGCCTCGGTCTATGTCTGCGCGGGCGTCACCCTGCTCGGCGGAGTCGCCGCCCTCGCACTGCGTCCGCGAGCATCGCGATAACGGGTTTACCATCGCAGTGCCGGTCGGATTACTCCGATTGGCACTGTCTGCCATTACCCGGAAGTAGGGCGCTGAGTGAGGCCAGGACTGACATTCGCGGTGCTCGGGCCGGTACGGGCCTGGCACGACGGGGTCGCCCTGCCACTGGGCTCGCCGCAACAGCGGCTGACCCTGGTGGTGCTGCTGCTCGCCGAGGGACGGCTGGTCAGCACCGAGGAGATCGCCGCCGCACTGTGGGAAAACGAGGTGCCCAGGGCCGCCCGCGGCACCATCCGCACCTACGTGCACCGGCTGCGGCAGACCCTGGAAATCGGCGGCGGCGACCCCGTGCTGACCTCGGCCACCGGCGGCTACGCGTTGCGGGTGAATGCCGACGGCCTGGACCTGAGCCGCTTTCGGCAATTGGCCCGGAATGCCGAGAAATCCATTTCCCAGGGGGATCTGGAAAGCGGTCTCCGGGACCTGCACGCGGCCCGGCTTGAATTTCAGGGCGAGGCGCTGGCCGAGTTGCCCTTCGAGTACGCGGCCAGGGAACGGGCCCGGCTGCGCCAGCGCAGACTGGCCGTGATCGAGCAGCTGGCCGCACTGGAGATCGACCGCGGCCGCTGCGCCGGCCTGCTGGACCAGCTCGCCGCCGAGGCCGCCGCCGAACCGCTGCGCGAACGCCTGCAGGAACTGCTCATGCTCGGCCTGTACCGGGCGGGCAGGCAGGCCGAGGCCCTGGAGACCTTCGACCGGGTGCGCCGCGACCTGGCCGCCGAACTCGGCATCGACCCCGGCCCGGCCCTGCGTGGTCTGCACGAACAGATCCTGCGCGCCGACCCGGCCCTGCTTGGTTTCCGCGTCGAACGGCACCGCCCGCACACCCCGCCACCCGCCCAGGTCACCCCCGCCCAGCTGCCCGCCGACCTGCCCGTGTTCACCGGCCGGGACGCCGAACTAGCCCAGATCCGCGCCCGGCTGCGCCCCGGACCCGGCAGGCCCGCGGTCGTGGTGGTGCACGGCATGCCCGGGGTCGGCAAGACCACCTTCGCGGTCCGCTGCGCGCACGAACTGGCCGCGGACTTCCCGGACGGCACGCTGTATGTGGACCTGCGCGGATTCGAGGCCGGGGACTCCGCGCTGGACCCGGCCGACGCGGTCCGCTGCTTCCTGGACGCCCTCGCCGTGCCCACCCAGCACCTGCCCGACCGCCTGGACGTGCTCACCGCGCTCTACCGCACCGTGCTGGCCGAACGCCGCTGCCTGATCCTGCTCGACAACGCCCGCGACACCGCCCAGGTGCTGCCACTGCTGCCCGGCGGCGCCAGCTCACTGGTGCTGGTGACCAGCCGGGTCGAACTGTCCGGCCTGGTCGCGGGCACCGGCGCGCTCACCGTCTCGCTGGACCCGCTCGGCCACGCCGAGGCCAGGCAGTTCCTCACCCGCCGCCTCGGCGCGGACCGGCTGGCCGCCGAACCCGCGGCGGTCACCGACATCATCACCACCTGCGGCCGGCTGCCCCTCGCGCTGGCCGTGGTCGCCACCAGAGCCGCCGCCAACCCGGGTTTCAGCCTGGCCGAGGTGGCCGCCGAACTCGCCGCGGCCAAGGGCGGCCTGGACGCCTTCGCCGGTCCGGACAGCCTCACCGACGTCCGCACCGTGCTGTCCTGGTCCTACCGGGCCCTGTCCGCCCCGGCCGCCCGGCTGTTCCGGCTGCTCTCGCTCTACCCCGGCCCGGAAATGGGGGTGCCGGTGGGCGCCAGCCTGGCCGGCGTGCCCAAGGCCAGGGCGGGCGTGCTGATGCGTGAACTGGCCGCCGCGCACCTGGTCACCGAACCCCGCCCCGGCTGGTACACCTGGCACGACCTGCTGCGCGCCTACGCCGCCGAACTGCGCCAGGCCGAGGACAGCCCCGCCGAACAGCAGGCGGCCCGGCGCCGCGGCCTGCACTGCCACCTCCGCTCCGCGCACGCCGCCACCCAGACCCTGTCCCGGCAACAGGACGGCCCGGAACCCGGCGACCTGGAACCGATGGTCTGCCCGCGCACCTTCACCGGCCACCAGGACGCCCTGGACTGGTTCAGCGAGCGGCACGGGGTGCTGCTGAACATGATCGACCGGGCCGCCCGGGACGGCTTCGAGCACGAGGCGTGCCGCCTGGCCTGGTGGATCCGGCACTTCCTCGACCTGGGCGGGCACTGGCGGGACCTGGAGCTGGTCAACGAGACCGCGTTGCACGCCGCCCAGCGGATCGGCGACAAGATCGCCATCGGCTACGCCTCCCGCGGCCTGGCCAGGGTCGCCGCGCACCACGGCCGGTACGAATCGGCACGCCAGCACCTGGCCCAGGCACTGGCCTGCTTCGAGTCCGAGGGCGATCTGCTCGGCCGGGCCTTCACCCACCGCCAGCTCATCGGCGTGCGCCAGCTCGAACGCGATATCGAAGGCTCGCTCACCGAGTCCGCCGCCGCCCTGGAACTGTTCCGCCGGGCCGGAAACCCACTCGGCGAAGCGGGCGCCCTGGTCGCCGAGGCCGCCGGGCTGACCCGCCTCGGCCAGCACGAACAGGCCCTGGAATCCGGGGAACGCGCACTGGCCCTGCTGACCGACTCCGGCGAGCCCTACGACCTGACCCTGGCCCTGGAAACGGTCAGCCGCAGCTACTTCCACCTGGGCCGCTACCAGGAATGCGTGGCCTACCGGGAACGCGACCTGGCCATCTGCCGCACCCTGGGCGAACACGGCGACATCGGCACCTCGCTGGTGCACCGCATGATCACCAGCTGCCTGATCCACCTCGGCCAGGCCCGGCACGCCGCGGGCCAGCACGAGCGGGCGCGCGAGGATCTGCGCGCCGGACTGGCCAGCCTCACCGCGGAACTGGCCGAGGTCTACCGCACCATCGGCCGCTACCACGAGAGCCGGACCAGGCTGCGGGACACCGTCACCGCCCTGGAAACCCTGCTCGCCGAACCGGACACCGGCGCGGACTGGTACGACCGCGCCACCGAGGTGCTCGACACCTCGGTGACCGCGGCCGTGGAAATGGGTTTCGGCGCCTACATCCTGGAGTACTGACCCGGCCAGGAAGCACTCAGCCGGTGAGCACCTCATCGGCGAACTTGTTGAGGTTGACCAGCATCCGCTCCGCGCGCTCCCGCGTGCTCAGCGATTCCTTCGGGTTGGGCACCGCAGGCTTGCGCAGCCCGCGCACGTAGAGCGAACAGGCCAGGTCGGCGCACAGGTAGGTGCCCACCGTGTTGCCCAGCTTCCCGGCCGCCCCCACCCGGCGCGCGCCGAACAACGCGACATCCCCGGTGCCGTGCGTGGTCAGGCAGAAGGCGCACATGGATTGCTTGATCCGCCCCGAGGCCGCCACCAGCGCCAGCCCGACCGGCCCGTCCGCGCGCGGCAGGACGACATAGCCGTTGTTGACCGCCTTGGGATCCCGCCAGCCCAGGAAGTCCAGGTCACCCCAGGCCACCTCGGCCAGCTTCCCCGGCAACGCCAGTCGCTTGGCCTCTCCCTTGGAGCAGTTGGCGAAGGAGGCGCGAATGGTGCTCTCAGCTAAGCGGGTTGCCAGAAGTTGTGTCCGTAACTCGCGGGAGTTGACCTTCCCTCGAACGTGAAGAGCCCCGTCGGGTTGGATTGAGTTACCACACACAACCGACCCGACGAGGCCTCCTTCAGTAT
>NZ_JBQJIM010000050.1:0-39840 GCF_052078295.1 Crossiella sp. CA198 | reverse complement strand
GCCTCCGCCAGACCCACGCCTACTTCCGCAGCCGAACCACCGAGCAGCACCTCACCACTGCCGCCCCTTGGACCAGCCCCTGGCTACCCGAAGGTTTCGGACAAGACTTCTGGCCAGGTGCTTAGTTCGTGACCGTTCCGGTACTCGTGCCGCGGTTGTGACCGGTGTGATCAAGTCCTACCGTGTCCACTATGGACAGACCGGGACCGCTCCGACTGGTTGCCGTGCTGCTCGCCACGGGCGCGGCCCTGTTCGCCTTCGGTGGCACCGCGGCCGCTGATCCGTCCACAGTGGACTGGCAGCGGTTACGGATGTGCGAGTCCACCGATCGGTACCACGTGGACACCGGCAGCGGCTACTACGGTGCCTACCAGTTCGATCTGCCCACCTGGCGCAGTGTCGGCGGCAGCGGCCTGCCGCACCAGGCCAGCCCGGCCGAACAGGACTTCCGGGCGCTCTACCTGTACCGGATGCGTGGCTGGCAGCCCTGGGAGTGCGCGGCCAAGCTCGGTCTGCGCGCTGACCGGGACGCGCGCAGCAAGCGGGTGCCCGACTACGGCGAGGCCAGCTACATCAGCGGCGCCAGGTCGCCGGTGTGGCCCGGCCGGGTGTTCGGGCCGGGGGACTGCCACCCGGCACTGCGCACCTGGCAGCTGCGGATGAACGCCTACGGCTACGGCTTCACCGGCACCGGCTGCTACCAGGACAAGACCAAGGCCGCGGTGCTCGACCTGCAACGCGCCAACGGCATCAAGGACTCCGGCCTGCTCGGCCCGAAAACCTGGTCCGCCGCCTGGACCGGCAAACCCCCGAGATAACCCCACCCCGGCGTGTTGGCCGTTATGGACGGCGTGTTGGCCGTTGTCGTACACCTCGTTGGCCGTTGTGGGCGGTCGGGCGTACCGGAACGGCCAAGACCCCGTACGACAACGGCCAACACGCGGGTGCGGTGAGTGGGTCAGTGGGGCCACTGGTTGCGGGAGCGCAGGACTTCGCGGAGCAGGTCGGGGCGGTCGGTGACCAGGCCGTCCACGCCGACGTCGAGCAGCGCGGTCATCTCCTCGGTGGTGTCGATGGTCCACACGTGCACCTCGATGCCCATCCGGTGCGCCGCGGCCACGAACCGCGGGTCGACCACCTTCAGCCTGCCCGCGGTCACCGGGACCTGCGCCAGCCAGCCCCTGACCGCGGCCCGCACCGCCAGCGGCCGGACCCGGCCACCGGCCCACAGCAGCCCGGCCGAACGCGGTCCGAGCGCGGTCATCAGTCGCGGTCCGGCCAGCCTGCGCAGCCGGGCCAGCCGCCGTTCGGAGAAGGAGGCCAGGGCGACCCGGTCCCAGGCGCCCAGCCGCTGCAACAGCCGGAGCACGGGGGCGACCGCGGAGTCGGACTTGACGTCGACGTTGAGGTAGGCCTCCGGCAGCTCCTCCAGCAGGTCTTCTAGGCGGGCGATCGGCTCGACGCCGCCGACCCTGGCCTGTTTGACCGAGGCCCACAGCTGGTCGGCGACCGCGCCGACACCGTCGGTGGTGCGGTCCAGCAGGTCGTCGTGGTGCACCACGACCACGCCGTCGCTGGTCGCGTGCACGTCGGTCTCCAGGTAACTGAACCCTTCTTTTACGGCTCGTCGGAAGCCGCTCAGCGAGTTCTCCATGCCGGCCAGCTCGTCCAGGTGCCAGCCGCGGTGGGCGAAGGCACGCGGGTAGGGGCCGTCCAGGTACGGGTGCGCGGGAGGCGGGAGGTGAGGCAGCACCGTGTGAGTGTGCACCGGCGGCGTGGCGGGTGGGTGAGCAGGCCGGGTCCGACTAGCGTCTTCACCCATGGAGGTGGTCTCCGGGGTGCCGTTCACGCGCAGGCACGAGGTGCGGCATTGCGCGTGGTGCGGACGTCCGTTACCCGGTTCCGGCCGGATCGGCCGACCCCGTCGCTACTGTGGCCAGGCCTGCAGGCAACGGGCCTATGAACGACGTACCCAGGTGCAGCGCGGTGGCCTGCCCGAGGACGCGGTGGTGCTCTCCGCGGCCGAACTCGCCGATCTCCAGGACCGGTTGTTCCAGCTACGCTGCGCGGCCGAGGACGTCATGACCGCGGCTGAGGACGGCGTGGAGCTTGCCGAGTTGCGTCGAATGGCGGCGGGTCTGGTTGACTCTGCCCGAGGTCTGGAGCGGCTGCGATAGTCGGCAACGGAACTCGGAGCCCGACGGAGGGCTCTTGCCCGCGTGTGCACAGGGAGATGACGATGGCGCCCGGCGGCGAGGAGGCGCAGGTGACGGACCAGGTCGGTGCGGAGGCGGTGCTGCGCACCGTCGACTTCGGCGTGGCGGTCACCGACCTCGGCGGCAGGCTGCGCTGGCTGAACCCGGCCTTCGCGCGCCTGCTGCGCATCCCGGAGGAGCAGGCGGTGGGCCGGTCGCTGCCCGCGCTGCTGCCCGGCGTGCCCGACGGCCCCTCCAAGGGGGAACCGGTGCTGGCCCCCAACTCCACCGGCGAGCCGCCGACCTGGCTGGAGATCACCTGCACCGCGCTGGAGTCCGGGCACGAGCTGCTCTACCGGGCCGCGGACATCACCCAGTGGCGGGACCGCGAGTTGCAGGCGGTGCACCAGGCCCAGGCGCTGCACCGGGCCCAGGTGCTCGGGCAGATGGGCAACTGGGAGTGGTTCGTCAACGACGACCGGGTGCTCTGGTCGGAGGCGCTGCTGGAGATGCTCGGCTACGAGCCGGGCGCGGCGCTGACCTACGCCGGCTACCTGGCGCTGGTGCCGCCGGAGGACCGGCCGCTGGTGGACCGGGCGATCCAGCAGTCCTTGGACACCGGCGAGAAGTTCTCCTACACGCACCGGATCTGCCGCGCGGACAACGGTGAGCAGCGGATCTTCGAGTGCTTCGGCGAGGTCATCTGCGACGCCGCGGGCGCCCCGGACCGGATGCTGGGCACCGCGCGGGATGTCACCCAGTCCCGGCAGCTGCACAGCGAGCTGCTGCGGATGGCCGATGAGGACCCGTTGACCGGGCTGCCCAACCGGCGCGCGCTGACCAGGGAGCTGGAGCGGCAACTGGCCTCCGGCGCGGACGGCACGCTGCTGTTGCTGGACCTGGACAACTTCAAGGATGTGAACGACCTGCGCGGGCACGCCGTCGGCGACCGCGTGATGCGCACCCTGGGCGCGGCGCTGCGGGAGAAGCTGCGGCCCGGTCAGCTGCTCGGCAGGCTCGGCGGCGACGAGTTCGCCGTGGTGCTGCCCGGGATCGCGACCGAGGAGGCGGTGGAGATCGCCGAACGGCTGGGCGCCGCGGTCGCCGCGCTGTCGGTGGTCGCCGGTGGCGCGGCCACCCGGATGACCGCCAGCACCGGCGTGGCCCGCTTCGACCGGGCCGGTGGCTGGGAAGCGGTGCTGGCCAACGCGGACCTGGCGCTGTACGCCTCCAAGGGCAACGGCCGCAACCGGGTCACCGTCTACGATCCGGCGCACTACGCCGACACCGCCAAGCGGGTCTCGGTGCTGGACCGGCTGCGCCGCGCGCTGGAACGCGGCGGGTTCGCCCTGCACGCGATGCCGATGGTGAACCTGCGGACCTCGCGCACGGTCGGCTACGAACTGCTGCTGCGCCTGGAGGACGGCCACTCGCCGACCCCGGGCCCGGCCGAGTTCCTGCCCGCGGCCGAGCGCAGCAACCTGGTGCACGACATCGACCGCTGGGTGCTCGGCGAGGCCATCGACCAGCTGGTGCAGAACCCGGATCCGATGCTGCGCTTCAACGTCAACGTCTCCGGCCGCACCCTGGAGGACGAGGACTTCGCCGCGTTCGTGCTGGACCGCCTGGCCAGCGCCGGGGTCGCCCCCGGCCGCCTGGGCCTGGAGATCACCGAGACCGCCGCGGTGACCAACCTGGACGCCGCCCGCCACCTGGCCGAACAACTGCGCGCCATCGGCTGCCGGATCACCCTGGACGACTTCGGTTCCGGCTTCGGTTCGTTCGTGCACCTCAAGCACCTGCCGATCACCGGACTGAAGATCGACGGCGAGTTCGTCCGCGGCATCGACACCGGCAGCAGGGACGGCGTGCTGGTCACCGGCATCATGGAGATCGCCCGCGGTCTTGGCCTGTCCGCGGTGGCGGAGTGGGTCGAGCGGCCGACGCAGGTCGAAGCGCTCACCCGGCTGGGCGTGCGGGTCGCGCAGGGCTTCCACCTGGGGCGGCCACGGCCGTTGCCGGTGGTGCTGGCCGAGCGCAAGGAACAGCAGAACGGGATCCGGCGCGCGTTGCCGATGCCGGCGGAAAAGCCGGAACAGCCCGCGGTCCAGCCCTAGAACGGTTTGTCAGACGGCGGTGGACCGGACGGCCCCTGCGCGTCCATGGCCCCGGATTGTCCGGAACGGGGTTGTCCGGCGCCGAGGATCCGCACCGGACAACCCGAATTCCGTACTACAGCGCCGCGCGCAGGAACTCGGCGAGGGTGCTGCTGGGGCGGCCGGTCAGGCGGGGGATGTGGTGGGTGAACACATCGGCCCAGCCGTCGACCGCGCTCCGCCAGAACATCTCACCGGCACGGAGAGCGTCCGGGTTGTCCCTGGCGGCCGGGGGGAGGCGGGTGGCGAAGGACTCCAGGGGTTCGTCGACGGTCGGGTCGTGGCGGACGGGGCGGCCGGTGGCCTCGGCCAGGGCGGCGGCGATGCCGGCGTGGTCCAGGGGCTGCGGGCCGGTGAGGTCGAGGATCTGGCCGTCGTGACCGCCCTTGGCCAGCACGGCGGCACTGGCGGCGGCCAGGTCGTCGCGGGTGACGTAGGCGATGTGGCCGGAGCCGAGGGTGCCGGGCAGCACACCGGTGTCGACGGCGGCGCGCAGGGGGAGCAGGAGTTGGAGCATGTCCATGTAGATGCCGTTGCGCAGCAGGGTGAACGGCAGGCCGGAGTCGAGCAGCAGTTGTTCGGTCTCGCGGTGCTCGAACAGGATCGGGCTGGCGTTGCCGGGTTCGCCCGCGCGGATCATCGAGGTGTACAGGAACCCGCCGACCCCGGCCTGCTGGGCGGCGGTGATCGCGTTGGCGTGCTGGGCGGTGCGGCGGCCGACCGCGTCGGTGGCGACGACCAGCACCCGCTCGGCGCCGTCGAAGTGCGGGAGCAGGGATTCCGGCTGGTCCAGGTCACCGTAGTGGGCCTGGACGCCCAGGTCGGCGAGCTTGTCCGGGGTACGGGACAGGGCGATGATCTTGGCCGCGTCCACGTGCTCGCGGAGGTGGGTGACGATGCGGCGGCCGAGCTGGCCGGAGGCGCCGGTGACGACGTGCATGGCTGGTTCCCTCTCGATGATGTGCTGACCATCGAGAGGGAACCAGCGTCGCGGTCAGCCGGTAAGAAGGCACATTGATGTGCCTGCCTCGCTAGGCGTTGAGCCTGCGGGACACCAGCTGCCCGTCGCCGCGGCGGACGCCGGCCACCAGCACGCCGCCGGTGCCCGCGCTGGCGGCCACCGGACCGGTCAGCGCGCCGCCCAGGTCCTGCCAGGCCGTCCAGTTGCCGCCGTCGAGGTGGCTGCCGAGCAGGCGGCCGTCCCGGCCCAGGCCGAGCAGCCAGGAACCGGCGCCGGTCAGGCCGACGGTCGGGTCCAGTCGCGGACCGGCGGGCAGCGCGCGCCAGGGCTGCCAGCGCACCGCCAGCTCGCCGGTCAGCTCGATCGCCTCGTAGGCCTGGCCCGCCGGGTCGAGCACCAGTGCCCGGACCACGCCGTGTGGATCGCGGAAGGCCAGCGGGTGGCTGCCGGGCTGGGCGCCCAGGTCCTGCCAGGCCGTCCAGCCGCTCGCGCCGCCGGGGCCGGTCTGCGCGCTCCACCGCACGTACCCGGTGGGCCCGGCGGCGAGCACCACGAGCTGGTCGCTGCCCTGGAAACTGCGTCCGCACACACTCGGCGGACCGCCCAGCCGCCCCGAACCCACCGGTGTCAGCCCGGCCCACGGCCCGCCCGGCCAGTGCGCCCAGGCCTGCAACAGTGCGCGCTGACGCTGGAAATCACCGCGGGCGAACAGTTCCAGCCGGCCGTCGGCGTGTGCCGCGCCCACCGGGTCGCCGTCGATCCCTTCGCCGTCCAGCTGTTCCCAGCGCGGGAATCCGCCGTTGGCCTCCTGGCGGCTGCGCAGCACCCGGCCGGTGGCATCGGCGGCCAGGATCTCCAGCCGTCGTGCCCCCGCGAGCACCACCACCCTGGCCTGGGCGCCGATCGGCTCCGGCCGGACCTGCCGCCAGGGGCCGCCGATAGTGTTGGTGGAGTGCACGATCCGGCGTTCGTCGGCGACGAAGACCTGGTTCCCGGCCAGCGCGGGCGCGCCGCCCGCGCGGATGCCGCCGTCCGTCCACTGTGTCCAGTCGGCCGTCCGGTCGACCTCCAGGCCGCGGCGGCGGGTGAAGGCGGTGCTGAAGGTGGTGGACTCGCCTTCGGCGGCGGCGAGTTCGCGTCGCCAGGTCGGAAGCGCGTCGCCGAGCAGCTGGGTGGTGGCCGCGCTGTCGAGTTCGTTGAGCTGGCCCCAGTGCAGACGGCCGCCGTGCCGCACCGCGAGTTCGTGCAACAGGGTCAGCGCCATCCGGTTGCCGACCAGCCCGCGCAGCATGGCCACCTCGATCGCGCAGGACCGCTCGAACGGGGCAGGGGCCAGCAGCGAGTGGCTGCCGCGCAGGAACCGCAGCGAGACGTACCCGCCGAGCGCGATCCCTTGCGCCCGAAGGGTTTCGAACACGCCGAGCACCCCGTCCACCCGCGCGGTCAGGTCACCGTCGGCGGGGAAGAACAGTTCGGCGAAGTCCATCCGGAAGCAGTCGGAGTCGTAGTCGAAGAAGTCGCCGACCTCCCACCGGGTGCCGTGCACCAGCCAGGGCTGGTTGTCCGAGGGCCGCCGGGACGGTTTGAGCGCGTCGGTCACCGCCGAGGTGGCCACCTCCACCAGTTGCGGCAGGCCCAGCGTGGTGGTCAGGTTCAGCAGGTCCGAGAGCACATCGCCCAGGCGGCGGTCGGTGGGCAGGCCGAGCAGTTTGGCCACATCGGCCAGCAGCGGCGGCAACTCCTTGGCGCACAACGCCTGCCCGATCTCCGGCGGCAGCGAGGAGCGCGAACGCTCGTCGAGCACCGGGGTGCTGGCCTGGTCGCCGAGGCCGAAGGCCCTACCTGCCACCGGGAGTTCGGTGTGTGGCAGTGATTTCCGTTGGCTCACAAGGCATGTGCGGTCGCCGTCGGCCTGGGTGACCGGGTTGATCAGGACCTCCAGGAACTCGTCCCCGGCCACCGCCTGCTCGATCCGCGCGCCCAGCCCGGGAGCCAGGGCCCGCCAGGTGCTCGGCCACCGGTGTTCGACCAGTGCCACCTCGGTCTCGTCCTGCGCGGCCAGCACCGCGGTGTGCACGATGCCGAAGCGGCCCAGCGCGAGCACCGCCGCGTCCAGCGCCGCGTCGCTCCGGAGTTCCCGCACGGTGGCGCCCGGCGGCAGCTCGCCCTCGGCGATCAGGTTGTCCCGCAACAGGTTCACCTCCACCGCGGCGGTGCGCTGCACCAGCGTCAGCTGGCCGCCGGAGCCGACCAGCAGCAGCGCGTGCAGGTAGTCGCCGATGGCCGGACGGGCCGCGTCCCCACCGTGCGTGCCGGTGCCCACCGCCCCGGCCAGGCTCTGCCCGCACGCCCCACCCAGCGTCGGCAGGGTCCAGCGCCTGCCGCGCAACAACTCCGCGGGCGGGCCGGGCCTGCCGTCCGGACGGGGTTTGCCGTCCAGGGCCAAGCACAGGTTGCGGATGGTGATGCCCCCGCCCACCGCCACCAGCAGCCGGTCCGCCGGTCCGGGCTGGGTGATGGCGGACTGCACCGCCGCCGGGAACCCGGACAGTGCCTCGGTGTGCACCACCACCCCCTCGCAGTGCGCGGGCGCGGAATAGGCCCAGGCCGAGCCGGCCGCGTGCACCGGCAACCCGGCCGCCTCCGCCTCCCGCACCACCTGGCACAGCTCGGCCAGGCTCTTCGGTGTGGCGAACCCGGCCACCGGAGCCTCGATGTTCTGGGTCCAGTTCTGGAACTTGTCCATACAGACGATCCCCCTCGTCAGTCCTCCCCGCGTGCACCCTTTCGGGGCGAACGCGAACTGACAAGTCCCTTCCGGGCAGACCTGGGGGCACCCTCGGCTGCCACCCGCCCGCCGGGGAGCACGGGGCAGGGCATACCTTGTCATGATCGTGTGAAGTGAGAGGGTGGCCCGATGGGGGACAACGAGTTCGGCGCGCTGTGGGAGCGATCGACAGGCGAGCAGATGCTGGTGGCGATGGCCGAGGGCCGCGCCCCGCTGCCCCGGCACGCGGTGCCGATCGGGCTGAGCCTGCGCGAGGTGGTGCGCGGCCGGGTCAGCCTGCGCTGGAAGCCGGCCGAGGACGCCTGCAACTCCGCCGGTCAGGTGCACGGCGGCTACCTGGCCATGGTCCTGGACGACGCGGGCGCGATGTCCTGCGTGACGCTGACCGACCGGTACCGGCCGATGCTGACCATGAGCCTGCACATCGACTACCTGCGGCCGGTGCTGGCCGGGGTGGAGTACGTGGCCACCGGCGTGGTGGTGCACCCCGGCAAACGGCGGATGCTGGCCGACGCGGAGATCACCGACGCCCAGGGCCGCCGGGTAGCCCGCGCCAGCGGCAGCTTCACCCCAAACCTGAGCTTCAACGGCTGAGCTGGGTACCGCCGAGTTGGCCCAACTGGTACGCCCGGTTGGCCCAAGTGGGCGTACGACTTGGGCCAAGTCGGCGGCGGGTGGGGCCTGGAAGTAGGGATGGACGCCGCGCGGCGGCCCCTGCGCCACCGCGCGGCGTCCTGGTCTCAGCCGCCGTGGCTGCGGCGGGCGAAGGAGACGGCGTAGGCCCGGGTGCGGAAGGCCAGCACCGGGTCGTCGGACAGGTCGATGCCCGGCGTCACGCGGGTCGGGTCGAAGACCTGGCCTGCCCAGTGCTCCTGGTCGGCGGACTTCGCGGTGATGTCCAGGTGCCCCACCGCGATCTCGGTCCGCTCGGCGGGCCAGGCCTTGGTGCAGTCGTTGGTCGGGTCGCCGTCCTCGGCGACCTGCACGTGCAGGGTGAACCGGACCGGGCCGCTCAGCAGGCGCTGGGTCAGCTCCTCGGTCAGGTACTCCGGGGTCTGGTGGCCCGCGTCCTCGGGGGACAGCTCCTGCAGGCCCGCGGCGGGCTCCCACCGGTAGCGCACGAACCGGGACTCCCCGGCGGCGCTGGTCCACTGGAAGGCGTGGATGGCCCAGTACTTGGCGGTGCCGTAGCTGACCGGGATGGGCATCGCGCCTGCCGCGGTGAAGCCGGGGATCGCCTCCGGGTTGTCCTTGATGTAGGCGCCCAGCAGCGCCGGGTCGTTCTGCCCGGTGTGCGGGTCCTTCTTCAGCGCGCCCAACAGCTTGACGAAGTGCTCCGGGGTGGAGACCACGAACACCGGCAGGTTCACCGCGACCAGGTCGGTGTCCACGCCGTGCCCGAGGTGGAACTTCACCGCGATGCCGCGGCCGGAGCGGCGGCCGTCCGGGCTGTGCGGGTTGCCCTCGGAGTTGGAGAAGCGCACGGTCGCCTGGACCGGCTCCTGCTGCAGATGCGCGGCGGTGGTCAGCTCGGCGGCGGCGCCGGTGGGGGTGAAGGTGGCGTCGAAGCAGACACCGCGGGCGTGCGCCCGGCGATACCCGGGGTGGGTGCCGGAGACCTGTTCCATGCCGTCAACGGCGTCGACAGCAAGGTCATGCGTGGTGGGAGAGCTGGTCATAACCGCAGCGTAAGCGCTTTCCAGCAGGTAGATGTCCTACAAAACGCCTACTTGAGATCAGCATCCTGGAAGACATCGTGGGCTTGCTCACGACGAACGTGTTCGTGACGAGCCGCGAGTCGATCATCGGCGCCGCGCTGGAACTGGTGCGCGCCGAGGGCTTGCCGCGGGTCACCATGCGCCGCCTGGCCCAGGAACTCGACACCGGCGCGGCCTCGCTCTACGTCTACGTCCGCAACACCGCCGAGCTGCACGCCGCGGTGCTGGACGAGCTGCTCGGCGCGGTCGACCGCGGGCCGGGCGGGGACTGGCGGACCCGGCTGGAACGGCTGCTCACCTCCTATACGTAGGTGCTCTTCACCCACCCCGGCCTGGCCCAGTCCGCGCTGCTCGCCCGGCCGTCCGGACCGCACTACCTGCACCTGATCGAGACCATGCTCGCCCTGCTCGACGAGGGCGGGATCCCGCCCGGCGCGGCGGCCTGGGGGGTGGACCTGCTGCTCCAGCACGCCACCGCGACCGCGGCCGAACACAGCGAGGCGGCCCAGGACCCGGCGGACTGGGCAGCGTTGTCCTCGGCTATCCAGCGCGTCCCCGCCGACACTCACCCGCGGCTCGCCGCGGCAGGCCAGGACCTGCTCTCCGGCACCCCGGAACAGCGGCTGTCCTGGGGTTTCCAGCTGCTGATCAACGGCCTCGCGCACACCCCGCGCCCCACCGACTGACGGAGCCCACCATGACCCACCATCCCATCGTGATCATCGGCGCCGGACTCGGTGGCCTGACCCTGGCCCGCGTGCTGCACCGGCACGGCATCGAGCCCGCGATCTTCGAGCTGGACACCGGACCGGATGCCCGGCCGCAGGGCGGGCTGCTCGACCTGCACGAGGACACCGGCCAGGCCGCGTTGCGTGCCGCCGGGCTGTACGAGCCTTTCCTGGCCGCGGTGCACCCCGGCGGCCAGGCTTTCCGCATCCTGGACCGGCAGGCCGTGGTGCACCTGGACGAGCCCGATGAGGACGGCGGCCGCCCGGAGATCCCGCGCGCGGCACTGCGCGAGCTGCTCATCGGCGCGGACGGCGCCTGGTCCAAGGTCCGCCCGCTGGTGTCCGACGCCGTGCCGGGCTACACCGGAGTGTCCTTTGTGGACCTCTACCTGCCCGAGGCGGACGAACGGCACCCGGCGGCCGCGGCGGCGGTTGGCGGCGGAATGATGTTCGCCCTGGGGGAGGGCCGCGGCTTCCTGGCCCACCGCGAACCCGGCGGCACCCTGCACGTCTACTGCGCGCTCACCGCCGAACCCGACGCCATCGACGCGACCACACCGGCGCTGCTGGCCGAGTTCGCGGACTGGCACGAGCAGCTGCGCGGGTTCATCACCGGCGCCGAGAACCCGCTCTCGATCCGCCCCGTACACGCCCTGCCCATCGGCCACCGGTGGGAGCGCACCCCTGGCGTGACCCTGCTCGGCGATGCCGCGCACCTGATGTCCCCGTTCGCCGGGGAAGGCGCCAACCTGGCCCTGATCGACGCCGCCGAACTCGGTGCGGCGCTGGCCAAACACGCGGGCGAGCCGGAGACCGCGCTGGCCGGGTACGAGCAGGCGATGTTCCCGCGCGCCGAGGCCGCGACCGCGATGTCGGCGGACAGCCTGGTGCGGTGCTTCCGGCCGGACGCCCCGCGCGGACTGGTCGGGCAGATGGCCCAGTTCCGCGGCTAGGTCCTGGTCAGCCGGTGTATTCCGGCGCCGGTGGAAAGAGGATACGGCGCACCCCTGTCGCCGCGCCGGAACGCGGCCAACACTCTGCACGCCGACGGCCGCCCGGCCCGGCCAGCAGACAGGGGAGATCAGCGATGTCCAGACCCCGCACGCCCAGGTTCGGCGGCGCCCTGCGCGCGGCCGCTTGCCTGGCGCTGGTGGTGCTGACCACCGCCACCGGACTCAGCGCGCCACCCGCCGCCACGGCGGCCCCGGCGGCCGTGCCCGCGGTCGCGCCACCCACCCGGTGCGCCTTCCCGGTCACCGGCAAGATCGCCCAGCGCTGGGCCGCGCTGCGCGGCGAACACGGCGGCCTGGGCTGCCCGACCGCGGCCGAGGGCGGCATCCCTGGCCGCAACGGGCGCAAGCAGGTCTTCGAGCGTGGGGAGATCGCCACCGCGCCCGACCACGGACCGGACATGGTGCTGGCCGCCTACCTGCGCGGCGCCGAGGTCGTCCTCGACTGGGGTCTGATGGACGGTCCCGAACACCGCGTCTGGCGGTTGTTCTGGACGCACAACGGCGCGCACGCGGGCAACGACGGCTTCCTGTTCCGCGACCCGCGCTCCGGCACCTTCAGCACCGTGCTCGGCCAGGGGCACGGGCGCTACGAGTTCACCGTGGAGGGCTTCGACAGCGAAACCCACTCCGACCGCGGCCGCAGCGTGCCGGTCGGGGTCAACCTGGCGGATCTGCGCGCGCAGGCCGACTGCGGCGCGGTCCAGGTGGTCAACGGCACGCACGCGCAGCGCTGGCGGGAACTCGGCGGCAAGGACGGGATCTTCGCCTGCCCCAAGGACAACGCACTGCCCACCACCGTCTTCGGCAAGCCGGAGGGACTGCGGCAGTCCTTCGACCACGGGTCGATCACCACCTGGTTCCGCAAGATCGACGGCAAGCCCTGGCTGGCCACCGCCTCGGCGGCCAACCACCTGAACTGGGTGCACCTGCGCTGGCACTCGCCGGACGTCTACCAGCGTTTCGTGATCCAGGTCAAGGGCACCGGCGATCAGCAGGGCACCTACCACAGCAGGCCGCCCGGCTACGACAACGGCTTCCTCAACGCGCAGCGGTTCGACGGCTCGGTGTCCTTCCGGCTCTACGGCAGCGCGGAGGTCACCGTCTACGGCTGCCGCGGCAACCCGATGGGCAGCGGCGAGACCTGCCTGAGCGCGGTCATGCAGACCACCGTGACCGCCGATCCGCCCCGGTCCATGGACCTGCCCGGCCTGACCACCGCCGACCCGGCGCAGGCCATGGCCAAACTCGGCGCGCGCCAGGCCGAGGCCGTGCGCTACTACGCCTGCTACCGGGTGCCCGAGCCCAACGGCTCCGACCCCGCGGTGCTGATCCCGGAGGAGCGTCCCGGCGACGACCAGGGCGTGCACCTGGCCGCGATGCTGGAAAGCGTCCGGCTCTTCGGTCAGGACTTCGCCTGTCCCGGGCAGCGCCCGGCGGTCGATCTGGCCAACGAGGTGCTGCGCAACCTGCGGCCGCACGGCACCGGCACCTCGCACAAGGGTTTCTCGGCCGGACCGGCCTCCTGCCCCGGCCGGGTCGGCGACTACGACACCTTCCTCAAATCGCTGATGATCATCGTGTACCGGCACTGGGACCTGCTGCGACCGGAGACCCGGGCGCACATCACCGGGCAGCTGATGACCGAGACCGGCGGGCACTCCCAGGACGATGAGAAGATCCGGCTGTGCGGGCTGGTCGACCTGCCCGAGTCGGAGAACCACCGGCTGATGATCGAGGCAGCCAAGTACCTGTCCAACCAGGTGCTGCTGGACCAGACCGGCAAGGCCGAGTTCCACAACGGCGGCAACGGCATGCGCGATGAGCTGCTGAAGATGCTGCATCGCTTCGCCCAGTTCGACCTGCTGGAGTTCAACTCCCGCAACTACACCCGCTACTCGATGCAGGCGCTGTTCAGCCTGCACGACTTCGCCCGCGACGAGGAGATCCGCACCGGCGCGCGGATCGTGCTGGACTACCTGACCACCAAGTTCTCCGCCAGCAGCAACGGGTTGCGCCGGGCAGGGCCGTTCCGCCGGGTCACGCCCAACATGGACTGGAAGAACAAGGTCTACTTTGCCGGCGGCTCCGATCCGCAGACGCCGTTCTTCATGCTGTGGAACGGTTTCCGGCCGCTGGACAACGCGGGCGAACAGGACATGTGGTTCATCGCCCCGGATGAGCACGGTGCCGGCTGGAAGGGCCGGGACGTGATCCCGGAGTGGTGGTCGCATGAGGCCGCGATCGCCTCGATGACCTGGTACCTGCCGCCGAACTCGGCCATCCGCACCGCGATGGCCCGGCCGGACCAGCCCTACCAGGTGGCCTACTACCACGGCGAGCGGCCACGGCTGAGCTTCGCCAACGAGTCCGCCCCCGGCGGGGTGGAGATCTACGCCCAGTCCAAGTCCTTCACCGTCACCGCGGGCGGCATGTGGCTGCCCAGCGGGTACGGGCTGGACGAGTGGTTCAACCGGTTCGCCGACAACGAGAACTACGCCTTCGCCCAGGCCACCACGCTGCTGCCGGTGCGCAACCACAAGACCGCGCCCACGGTGTGGGAGAACCTGATCCGGTTCAACGGCCGCGGTGACCTCAAATCGACTGGGAGCGGCGGCTGGTACTCCGACGTGCGCGGCATCGTCAACACCTGCGTGCAGGGCGGATTCGCCTGCGGGCTGAACCTGGTGGTGCCCAAGGTGTGGCAGGACTGCGCGGTGCGAGATGTCAGCAAGCCGAACTGGGAGTTCCTCAACCTCAACACCGACGCCTGTGGCTGGCAGGGCATCTCGATCGCCATCAGGTCCACAGTGGACAGTGAGATGGCGTCGAAGGGGTTGCGCGGCAACGGCGGGTTCTTCTACGTCGCGGAGACCACGGACCTGCCGTACGCGCAGTTCGTGGACAAGGTGTACAACGCCAACAAGGGCCTGCCCGAGGTGCTGGAGGTGGGCAAGGAGCACACCTTCGTCAAGCCCGACGGCAAGCCGCTGACCTTCTTCCTGCGCACCCCGGACAACAGCTACCACGCCCCGCAGGTGGCCTCGGTGGACGGCGTGCGCAAGCCGAACTGGTCCAGCACCCCGCTGGCCCAGGGCGAGGCGCTCAGCAGCACCGGGCACGACGGCCTGCTCACCCTGGCGGACAAGGCCTGTGGCAGCCGGATCGAACTGGACTTCCGCGCCGAGCTGAAGCCGGTGGTCCGGGCCAATCACGCCAACTGCGGCCTGACCCAGGCCGAGGCGGCGCTGCACGAGGCAACCAGGTTGTGGGGTCAGGGCAAACGCCCAGAGGCCGCGGCCAAGGGCCAGGAATCGCTGGTGCTGCTGCGCCAGGTGTCCAGGGACGACCGCCGGGCGACCGCCCTTTTTGGACAGTGGGCGCGCTCGCCGATCGCGCAGTACCTCGGCGACGCCGAGGCGATCTCGGTGCTGCGTGAGGCGGTGACCGGCTACCGGATGCTCAAGCTGCGTGAGCCCGGGCAGCGGGAGCACCAGGCGTATGAGGCCACCCTCGAACTCGACCTGGGCATCCGGCTGTACAACGCGGGTGACCGCTCGCAGGGCGCGGCGCACGCCCGGATCGCGCTGAACCTGGTGCGGGATCTGGCCGCGGTGGACAAGAAGTACGCCGAAACCGTGGCCACCTGGGGCAACTGGCCGGTGAGCCCGTACCTGGCGGCCACCGGTCACGGCCCGGAGGCGCTCGCGGTGCAGCGCGAGGCGCGGGAGACCTACCAGCGCCTGGTCGCCGAGCAGCCCGGCAACAAGGAGTTGCGCAGCCGGGAGCAGCAGGCGCTGATCGGTCTCGGCACCCGGTTGTGGGAGGGCGGCGACCGGCCGAACGGGCTGGCCGCGGTGCTGGAAGGTGTTGACCTGGCCCGGAAACTGGCCACCGAGGACATCGCCTACGCCACCGTGTTCGGCGAGTGGCTGATGCACCCGGCCAGCGGCTACCTGGCCGAGTCCGGACGGCAGGCCGACTCGGTGACCCTGCTGCGCGAGGCGGTCGAGACCTACCAGCGCCTGATCACCGCCCAGCCGCAGACCGCGGTGCACCGCTACAACAAGGGCCGGGCCTTCGTCTCGCTCGGCCACCGGTTGTGGCACAACGGAACCAAGGACGAGGCCACCGCCAGGGTGCTCGACGGCATCGCCTTGCTCCGCCAGCTGAGCACGACCGACCCGTCCTACCGGCCGACCCTGGCCGAGTGGCTGATCAACCCGGCCAGCCACTACCTGGACGGCACCGGCAAGCGCCCGCAGGCGGTGGACGGGGTGAAGGAGGCGATCAACCTCTACACCGCGCTCAACGCCACGGATCCGGGCACCTACGGGCCGAAGCTGGCGGCGGCGAAACGTCGGCTTACCGAGTTGGGTGGCTGATTGTCCGATTCGCGGAAAAGAGTGTGGGAAACTGAAGTGATTCTCGGCGTACGTTCTTGGTGTCAGCCGAAATGGCTGGCGAGATATCCGAGACAATTCCCGAGGAGCACTCATGGACATCGTGCGGGTTTGGAAGGACGCGGAATACCGTCGGTCGCTGGGCGTGGTGGCGCACCCGGCCGGTGAGGTCGACCTCTCCGACGCGACGCTGGCCACCGTGGCCGGCGGGGCTGCCGGAACCTGGGTCTGCCCCAGCAAGTTCCTCTGCCAGACCACTCAGCTGACCACGACCACCACCACCGCGCAGACCGCCAAGAGCGTCTGCCACTGCCCGTAAGGGTCTCGCCGGGGCCGTGCCTGCAGAAGGCACGGTCCCGGCGTTTTCATTTCCCGCCGATCGTTTCGATAATTCCGAGGAGGGCAGGACGCATGTCCGTGCCGACCCACGCCATTCCGGCCGTTCCGAACACGGCCGTCGACCTGCCCTGGGAACTCGCCGCCACCATTGCCGAACGCTTGCGTGGAATTTCTCCGGCGCCGCGCTCCGCCGCCGAAGCGGCCGACGGCGCCCGCCGCCTTCAGCTCTGGCGGGAACTCTCGCCGTTCCAGACCGAGGACCTGGACCGCGCCTTCGCGCCGCTGGGGGTCAGCGCCGCCGAACTCGCCGACCTGCTCGGCGAGGCGCCCGAGCGGTTGCGCGAACGCCTCGGTGCCGAACCGGCCTGGGTGCGTCAGTTCACCGCCGCCCTGACCAACGAGAAGCCACTGCCGCCCGAGGTGGACGTGCTGCCCGAGCACCTCGGCTTCGCCGAACTGGTGCGCCCGCAGCTGCGCCTGGCGCTGGGCTGGCTGGCCGCCGCCCTGGACTGGACCACACTGCCCGCCGGGCTGCTCACCGTGCTGGCCAACGGGATCCCGATCCTGCCGCTGGCCCAGGCCGTGCAGCGCACGCTCACCCTGGAGCTGAACGTGGCCAGGGTGCAGGGCACGCTCACCGGCGACACCCCGGAGGACCGGTTCCACAGCTTCACCCAGGCCCTGCGCGATCCCGGGACCGCGCTGACCCTCTGGCGCGAGTACCCGGTGCTGGCCAGGCACGTGCAGGGCGTGCTGTGCCGCTGGTTCAGCACCAGGGTCGAGTTCGCCCAGCACCTGGCCGCGGACCGGGCCGGGCTGATCGCCACCGTGCTGGGTGGCGTGGAGCCGGGCCGGGTGACCGAGGTGGGCTTCGGCTCCGGCGACACCCACCGCGGCGGCCGCACCGTGGCCATCGTGCGCTTCGAGCGGGCCACCGTGGTGTACAAACCCCGCTCCCTCGTGGTCGACCTGGTGTTCAACCGCTACCTCGACTGGTTCAACCGGCGCGATCCCGTGCATCCCTTGCGGGTGCTGCGGGTCCTCGATCGCGGCGAGCACGGCTGGGTCGAGTTCGCCCAGACCGGCCCGTGCGCCGACGCCGAGGAGCTGCGTGCGTTCTACTGGCGCACCGGCGCCCTGCTCGGTCTGCTGCATTCCTTGCGCGCCACCGACATCCACATCGAGAACATCATCGCCGCCGGTGCCGATCCGCTGCTGGTCGACCTGGAGGCGTTGTTCCACACCAATCCGTGGGAGGGCGACGGCACCGAGATGTCGCCGCCGCAACGCGCCTACGCCGAATCGGTGCTGCTGGTCGGCCTGCTGCCGCAACCGGTGGTGGTGCGCGATCCCGAGGGCCGCAGCTTCACCGCGGACCTGTCCGGGGTGGCCGGGCGCGGCGGGCAGAGCCTGGAGGCGGTGCCGGTGCTGGAAGCCATGGGCACCGACGAGATGCGGGTGGTCAACCGGCACGTGGACACCGAGGGCTCCGGCAACCTGCCCAGCCCGGCCGACGGCGGCGAGGTCCGGGTGCAGGAGTACGCCGGGGACGTGCGGGCCGGTTTTTCCTTCTGTTACCGGCAGATCCTGGCCGACCGCGAACAGCTGCTGGCCCCCGGCGGGCTGATCGGCGAGTTCGCGGGGGTGACCCTGCGGCTGATCCTGCGGGCCACCCGGTTCTACGGCCGGGTGATGGAGGAGAGCCTGCACCCGGACTTCCTGCGCGATGCCACCGACCGGCAACGCGCGCTGTCCCGGCTCTGCGAGGCCCCCGAGGACCTGAACCAGGCCACCGAGGTGCTGGCCGCCGAACTGCGCGCGATGTGGCTGGGCGACATCCCGTTCTTCGAGTTCACCCCTGGCGCACGGGACCTGTTGCTGGACGACGGCCGGGTGCTGCCCGCGGTGCTGGACCGGGCGCCCCTGGAACTGGTGCGGGAGCGGATCGGCCGGATGAGCGAGCTTGACCTGCGCCGCCAGCTCGGCCTGATCCGGGACTCCTTCCTGTTGCTGGAAGCCGGTCCCGAGGCCGGTGCGGTCCGCGCCATCCCCGCCCGATCCGGGCCCGGCGCACTCGCCGCCGAGGTGGAACCGCTGGCCAGGGAGGAGCTGCTCGCGGTCGCCGAATCGGTGGGGGAGAGCCTGCTGAGCAGCGCGCTGGCCGAGGGGAACCGGATCGGCTGGCTGGGCATCGACCTGGCCGACGAACGGCACTGGCAGATCGCGCCCGGCACCCAGGACCTCTACGGCGGCCTGGCCGGGATCGGCCTGTTCCTGACCTACCTGGCCAAGCACACCGGCCGGGACCGCTGGCACACCGCGGCCGGACTGGTCGCCGACGAGGTGGCCCGGCTGACCGCCCGCCGCGCCAGGGAATGGGCCAAGCTGTCCAGTCACCAGCGCGTCAACCTGGTCCGCGATCTGCCCTGGGACGTCGGCGGTTTCGGCGATCTCTCGGGCGGGATCTACTACCTCGCGCACGCCGCGGCCGTACTCGACCGGCCCGGCTACACCGACCACGCCGCCGAAGCACTGCCGTTGCTGCGCGCGGTGCTGCACCGGGACGAGGCCTACGACGTGCTCGGCGGCTCGGCAGGCGCCATCCTCGGCCTGCTCACCCTGGTCGACAGTCCACATAGGACAGATGCAGTGAAACTGGCCGAACTGGCCGCCGATCACCTGCTGACCCACCGCCTGGACACCGAATCCGGCTACGGCTGGATCGCCACCGGCGCCAGCCAGCCGCTGACCGGGCTCTCCCACGGCGGCGCGGGCATCGCGATGGCCCTGGCCCGGCTGCACGCGCTCGCCCCGCACCCGGACTACCCGCGCACCATCACCGGCACGCTCACCCACGAGAACAGCCACTTCGTGCCCGGCGCGGCGAACTGGCTGGACCTGCGCGAGTACACCCCCGAGGGCGGCGCCAGTCACGCCTGGTGCCACGGCGCGCCGGGGATCGCACTGGCCCGCCAGGACCTGCTGCGACACGATTTCCTGGCCGGGCAAGCGGATCAGCTGCGCGCGGACCTGGCCGCCGCGATGCACACCACCGCTGTGGTGCAACGGGTTTCAGCGGACTGGGGCGGGCTGGGCAACCACAGCCTGTGCCACGGCGAACTGGGCAACCTGGACATCCTGCTCAGCACCGGCGCCCTGCCCGCGGCCGAACTCGACCTGCTGCTCGCCGCCCAGCTCGCCGACGCCGAGCGGATCGGCTGGCGCTGCGCGGTGCCCGAGGGCACCAGCACCCCCGGCCTGATGCTCGGCCTGGCCGGGATCGGCTACGGCCTGCTGCGCTTCGCCGAACCCGAGGCCACCCCGTCCGTGCTGCTGCTGGAAGCACCCGCCCGATGAACACGCCCGAGCTGTACCGGCCCGCGGCCGTGCGCGCGCACCTGGCCGCCCCGCGTGGCGGCGAACCCGAGGACCCGCACACCCGGCCGATCCGGCCGCGCTGGTGGCCCGCGGTGGCCGCGATCAGCATGCTGGCCGCCGCGGTGGCCACCTGCCTGCTGGTCAGGGTGCCGGTCACCGCGCGCGCCACCCCAACCACGGTGCACGGCGAGACCGTCACAGCCGTGGTGGTCAACGGGAAACAGCCCGAGGTCGGCGCCGCAGCCCAGGTGGTGACCGGCGGCGGCACGGTCTCCGGCGAGGTCGTCGCGAGCGCACCAGAGCTGCGGATCCGGGTGCCGGGACTGGCCGTGGACCGGATCACCGCCATCGCGATCAACCTCGGCAGCCGCCCGTTGCTGCTCGACCTGCTGGACTGAAGGGGGAAACACCGTGCGCACGCGTCGAATCCGGGTCGAACTGCAGAACACCAACGCCGAATGCGGCCTGGTCTGCCTGGCCATGATCCTGTCCAGCCACGGCTGCGCGATCTCCTCCCAGGAACTGCGCGACCGGCTCGGCACCTGCCGGGACGGCACCAGCGCCCTGGAAATCCTGCGCGTGGCCAGGGAATGGGGCCTGCGCGCCGAGGCCAGGCGAGTGGAACCACCCGATCTGTCCACAATGGACACACCGTTGATCCTGCACTGGAACTTCAGCCACTTCGTGGTGCTGGAACGCTTCACCGCAGGCCGGATCACCATCGTCGACCCGGCCTCGGGCCGCCGGGTGGTCTCGGCCGAGGAGTTCGACCGCAGCTTCACCGGCGTCGCCCTGGTCCTCACCCCCACCCCGGCCATGCCCCGGCGCAAACGACAGACCCTGCGCGCGCTGATCACCTTTGTCCGCACGGTGTTCCCGCGGGCCAGGGCGGTGGTCGCACTGGTGGTGCTGTGCTCGGTGCTGCTGGTCCTGCTCGGCCTGCTGCCCGCCCTGCTCACCCGGTACCTGGTGGACGAACTCGTGCCCGGCGGCCAGCCGGGCGCGCTCACCGCACTCGGCCTCGGTCTGATCGCCTTCATCGCGGGGCAGGCCATGACCGGCTATGCCCGCGCGGAACTGTTGGTGTACCTGCAAACCAGGACCAGCCGCAACCTGTCCACCCGGTTCCTGCGGCGGCTGCTGGACCTGCCGTACTCCTACTTCCAGCTGCGCACCGGCGGTGATCTGCTCAGCCGGTTCGGCAGCAGCGAGGTGATCCGCGACCTGGTCACCGCCCAGTTCCTGGCCGTGCTGCTGGACGGCGCGCTGGTGCTGCTCTACCTCGGCGTGCTCTTCGCAGGCTCGGTGCCCTTCGGCCTGGCGGTGGCGGGCACCGGAGCGCTGAACCTGGTGGTGCTGTGGGTTTTCGCCCGGCGCGCGCACGAGCTGACCGAGGTGCAGCTCAACCGGATGGCCAGTACCCAGAGCTACCTCCTGGAAACCGTGGTCGGGGTGGAGACGATCAAGGCCTCCGGCGCCGAGGACCGGGCCTACCAGCGCTGGTCGCGGATGTTCGACCGGCAGCTGCGGGTGAGCATGGACCGGCAGTCCCTGGACAACCACCTGGAGCTGTGGCTGACCGTGCTGCGGGCCGGGATGCCGTTGGGGCTGCTGTGGTTCGGCGCGTACCTGGTGCTGGGCGGGCAGCTCGGACTGGGGGAGTTGCTGGCGATGAACACCCTGGCCGGATCCGTGTTCGCGCCGCTGACTTCGCTTGCCATGACCGGCAAGTCCTTCCAGACCGTGGGCGTGCACCTGGGCCGCATCCAGGACGTGCTGCGCGAACAACCCGAACAGCCGGACCGCGAGCACACCATCAGCCCGCGGATCAGCGGTGAGATCGAGCTGCGCCAGGTGAGTTTCGGCTACGGCCCGGAGGCCGAACCCGCGGTGCGCGAGGTCTCGGTGCACTGCCCGGCCGGCGCGAAGATCGCCATCGTCGGCCGCACCGGCTCCGGCAAGAGCACCCTGGCCCGCCTGCTGCTCGGCCTGCACCGACCCAGTTCCGGCACGGTCAGTTTCGACGGCATCCCGATGGGCCTGCTGGACCTGACCGCGTTACGCGGCCAGTGCGGGGTGGTCATGCAGACCCCGCACATCTACAGCGGCTCCATCCTGGACAACCTCACCCTCAAGGCCCCCGACGCCACCTTCGACGAGGTGGTGCGCGCGGCGACCGTGGCCGAGGTGCACGAGGACCTGATGCGGATGCCGCTGAACTACCACACCGTGCTCTCCGAAGGCGGCGCCGGACTCTCGGGCGGCCAGCTGCAACGACTGGCCATCGCCCGCGCGGTGCTGGGCGAGCCCAGGATCCTGCTCTTCGACGAGGCCACCAGCCATCTGGACGCGGCCACCGAGGCCGCCGTGCAACGGAATCTGGACGAGCTGGGCTGCACCCGGATCGTGATCGCGCACCGGCTGAGCACGGTCCGCAACGCGGATCTGATCATCGTGATGGGCGAGGGCGCGATCACCGAACTCGGCTCGCACGAACAGCTACTCCGCAGCGGCGGCCCGTACAGCACCCTGGTCGAGTCCCAGCTGATCTGACCGCACCGTCGAGTTGGCCCAACTGGTACGCCCGGTTGGGCAAACCAGGCGTACCAGTTGGGCCAACTCGGCGTCAGCTCGCCTCCGGCTCGGCGATCTCCCTGGCCACCCGGGGCGGCCAGGATCCCGCGACCAGCACCCCGGCCGCGTAGGCCCTGGCGACCAGGGTGACCCGGTTGGAGGCGGCGAAGGCGCGTTGCATGGCGGCGAGGTGGTATTCGACGCCGCGCACGCTCAGGTGTAACCGGGCGGCGAGGCGCTGGGAGGTGGCGCCGGCGGCGATGCCCTCCAGGATGCGAGCGCGGGTGGCGCTCAGGGCGGCGGTCCTGTCGTGCGCTGTCACCAGGTGATGATCTCGCCGGGACACCGTCGAAGGCACCGTGGAACCACCACGAAAACAACGCGGGCCAGCGGGTTCAGAACAGGGTGCAGCAGTGGCATTTCTTCGCTGGACCAGCGACGATCGGCTCTCCCTCCGAGTCAGGACGGCTGACCTCCGCCGGCTCGCCGAGGTTGGTGAAAGCGTTGTGGTCGAGGCAGTCCGGTTCCTGGAACCGGAGTTCGCACCGGTAGCCGCCGGTGCTCTCGAACAGCAGTGTCTGATCCTCGGTATTCCATCTGATGCCGTCTTCGTTCCAGCTGAATTGGCCGTCTTCCCGGTCGTCCGGCGTCAGGGTGATGACTTCACAATCCAGGGTCTTGGCGCCGAAGTTTGCTCCGCGCACACCCGCCAGCCGGCCGTTTCCCAGGGATACCATGGTGTGCACCAGGCGGTCGTGTTCGAAGAATCCCACAATCATGCCACCGGGCATGTCGAAGACCTGGTCCGGTCCGGTGACTTTGGTCGCGAGCCGGGGCGTCCCGCTGCCAAAAAAGGCTTTGGACGCCACCCCGATGTTGTCCGCACCTCGCTTCCAGCGCCTGCAGGTCTCAGCGTCTAGGAGGTCGGCCCTGACCAGCCACTGCATCACCGCCGCGTGGCACTGGGTCGCCTGCTCGTGCTGCGGCGCCAGGTCCGGCTCGCCGGATTCCACTGGCTCGACGTCCGCTCGCACCACCGCCAGCAGCCTGGCTCTGGCGTCACCTATCCCTGAGCTGGTCATGCTGCTGTTCCATTCGGTCGAGTGCGGCGCTACGGACAACGAACTCGCAGGGGGTTTCGGCGAAATGTAGTGGAGAATTCAGTGCGGAGTCCACGTTGACTAGATTTCCGTGCGCCCGATTACGCTGCACGCGTTGCGCCGGTGACTCGACCGGCGGTATTCGGCGGGCACCGGGACGTCAATGTCCACCGTGGGTAACCGGCGCGGCGCGCAGCCCGGCGCGGCCGGTGATGCCGAGTTTGCGGTAGGTGGCGCTGAGGTGGCCTTCCACGGTCCGCTCGGTCAGGCCCAGCCGGGCGGCGATGTCCCGGTTCGTGCAGCCGTGCGCGGCCAGTGCGGCGACCCGGGACTCCCGGTCGGTGAGCGCGCCCGGACCGGTGGCCGGACGGGGCGTGGCGGAGGCGCCGAGTCCGCGCCGGGCCGAGGCGGCCAGTCCGCAGGCGCCGCAGGCGAAAGCCAGCGCCCGCACCTCGGACAGGGCCTCGCGGGCCAGGCGGCACTGGCCGGCGGCCTGGCGGGCCTTGCCCAGGTCAAGGAGGGTGCGGGCCAGGTCGAGGCGGGCGGTGGTGGGGCGGAGCAGGGCCGCGGAGTCCTGGAGCAGGTCTAGGCCGCGGCTGCCGCCGGTGACCAGGCCGAGGGTGCGGCTGGCGATGCCGAGGGCCTGGCCGGTGCCCCATTCCGTGGCCAGTTCGTGGGCCTGTTCGGCGAGTTCGCCTGCCAGGTGTGGTTGCTCGCGGCGCAGGTGGGCGCGGGCGGCCCAGGATCGCCAGTCGGGGGCGGCCGGGTTGCGGTGCCCCAGCCGGGACTGGCGTTCGCCGCAGGCCAGCAGGTCGGTCAGGCCGCCGTCGAGGTCACCGCTGGCGAGCCGGGCGCGACCGCGGGCGAGCAGGAAGGAGTTCCACAGGTAGGAGGACTCCAGGGCCGGGGTGCTGACCACGGTGTCCAGCAGTCGTAATGCCTGTTCCGGGCGGTCGCGGTCCACCAGGGCCTCGGCGAGCAGGCCCAGCGGCACCAGGTGCGGGAAGCCGGAGACCTCGGTCGGCAGCAGGTCGAAGGTGACCCGCGCGGTGCGGATGGTCTCGCGCAGCTCACCGTCGGCGGCGGCGTGGGCGGCACGCAGGGACAGCATGATCGCCTGGTCGAACACCGAACCGGACTGCTCGGCGCGGCTGATGGCGGCGTCGATGTGCTTGCGGGCCAAGGCGTTCTGCCCCGACCACAGCAGCACCCACACCGGCGCGGCCGCGGCCACCCCGGCCAGTGGCCGTGCGCTCGTGGCCAGTGCGAGCCGGGCCAGGGTGGCCGCCGGGGTGGCCGGGCCGCCGAACAGGGCGGTGGCGAAGGCGAGCGCGCCGAGCAGGGTGCGCTCGCCTTCGCTGTCGCCGAGGTCGTGGTGCCGCAACCGGTTCGCCTCGGCCCCGGCTTCGGCGGCGGTGCTCTCGTCCAGGACACCCCAGGTGAGCCGCCGGGCGTCCAGGGCCAGTGCGGCCTCCCGGTCGAGTGGGCGCAGCCGGTCCGCGGTGCGGGCCAGCACCCGGACCGCCTCGTCCAGGCGGGATTCGCGGACCAGGTCGTCGCCGAGCACCTCGGCCACCGCACGCTGCCGGGCCGGGTCGTCGAGCTGTTCCAGGGCCTGGGCGAGGTGCCGGGCGCCAGCCGCGGGGTGTGTCGCCGATTCGGCCAAACCCAGTGCCACCACCAGTTCCAGGCGGTCCGCGGCCGGTGGCGGCTCGGCCAGCGCACGCCGCAGGTAGTGCGCGGCGGCTTCCGGCGCGCCACGCTGGGTAGCCTGGTCGGCGGCGGCGCGCAGGGTCCACACCGGCCAGTCCTGACCCGAGGGCGGCAGCCGGAGCAGGTGCGCGGCGATCTGTTCCACCGGCGCGCCGACCGCGGTGAGCAGCCGGGCGGCCGCCGCGTGCAGTTCCTGCCGGCGCGGCCCGCACACCCCGGCGTAGACCGCCTCCCGCAACAACGGGTGCGACCAGCTCAGCGCGTTGTCGGCCAGGAGCCCGGTGCCCCGCAGTTCCGCCGCGCACCGCCCGGCCTGCTCGATGTCCATTGTGGACAGTGCGGCGGGTAGTCCGGGATCGGCGGTCTCACCGAGTACGGCGAGGGCCTCGGCGAACCGCCAGACCTCCGGTGGGAAGCCGGAGAGCCAGTCCAGCAGTGAGCGCCCGAAGACCTGGCCGCCGAACCCGCTCAGCAGCCGGGCCGGATCCTGGGCCAGGGCCCGGCGCAGCAGTCCGGCCAGCAACGGGTTGCCGCCGGTGAGCCGGTGACAGGTGGCCGGGTTGCCGCCGGTGAGGGTGGCGATCGCGGACTCGCTCAGCGGCCCGAGTGGCAGGTGTGCACAGCCGGATTCCGGCCTGCCTGGCCGCAACAGCAGTTGCAACAGCCGCAGGCGTGGGTGGCGGCCGCGGAGGTGCGCCAGCCAGCGCAGCGAGGCTTCGTCGGCGAACTGGGCGTCGTCGACCACCAGCACCGCCGCCCGCGCCCGCCCGAGCAGGTCGCGGGTGAACGCGCACAGCCCGTGCGCCACCGCGAACGGATCCCGCCCGCCCTCGGCCGCACCGGTCAGCGCCGCCCGTGCCGGGCCTGCGCACAGCGCGGCCTGCTCGGCTTCGGCGAGCACCGGTTCGAAGAGTTGCCGGGCCACCCCGTAGCCGAACTCCCGTTCCAGGTCGTCGCAGTGCGCGCGCAGCACCAGCACCCCGGCGGGCAGCCGCGCGGTGAAGGCCCGCACCAGGCTGGTCTTGCCGATCCCGGCCGGTCCGGTCACCAGCACGGTGCGTGCCGCGCCTGCGCACACCCTGGCCAGTTCCGCGTCGAGCCGGGCCAGTTCGCCCGCCCGCTCCAGCAGTTCGCCGCTCATCCGGCCTGGCCAGGCAGTTCGGCCCGGGATCGGATGCCCAGCTTGCGGTAGCTGGTGCTCAGGTGGGTTTCCACCGTGCGCAGGGTCAGGTGCAGTTCGGCGGCGATCCGCCGGTTCGTGTAGCCGCAGGCCGCCAGCTCCACCACCCGCCGTTCGCTCTGGGACAGCGCCGGTATCCCGGCGGCCGGCCGGGTCGGACAGCGTCCGCCCGCGGCGGCCAGCCGGTCCCGCGCGGCCGCGGCCAGGCCACCGGCCCCGCACCGGTCCGCGGTCTCCAGGGCGCGGCGCAGGGTGCTGCGGGCGGCGGGCAGGTCACCGCGATCAGCTTGGAGCGCGCCGGTGTCGAGGAGTGCCCTGGCCAGTTCCACCGGTGCCCCGGCGAGCAGGCCGGTGGCCTCGGCGAGCAGCGTCAGGTCGCCGGTGGCCAGTCCCAGCAGGCCCTGCGCGGTGCCGATGGCGCGCGCGGTGCCCCACCGCCGGGCCAGCTCAACAGCTTCCTCGGCCAGCCGCACCGCCGCCGTGTGTTCGTCCAGCAGGAGCTGGGCGCGCACCGCCCAGGCCCGCCAGGGCACCGCGACCGGGTTGTCGTGCCCGGCCGTCCGCATCACCTCGCCCACCGCCAGCAACTCGGTCAGCCCGGCCCGCACCTCGCCGCGTTCGATCCGGATCCGGGCCAGCACCGCCTGGTGGAACTCGGCCCCGATCACCGTCCTGGTCACCGGCACCGCGAGGCTGTGCAACAACTCCTCGGCCTCGGCCGCCCGGCCCTGGTCCAGCAGCACCGAACCGTGCACGCCGAGCTGGATGAACCGCTGGAACCCGGCCAGCTCCTCCGGCACCAGCTCGTCGGCCTGCCCGGCGAACAGCTCGGCCTCGGCCAGCTTCCCCGCGAACAACGACACCTGGGCGCGCAGGGCCAGATGCAGGCCCAGGCCGAGGATGGCGTGTGTGCGCCGGGCTCCGGCGATGGCCTGATCCGAGTAGTGCGCGGCCAGGTCGAGTTCGTCGGCCCAGGTCAGCGCCGCGACGCTGGAGGTGTGCAGCGGGTTGGCCAGTTCGGCCACCGGGGTAGCCCGCAACGCCCGCGCGGCCAGTGCCGCGGTTTCCGCCGCCGGGGCGTTGTACAGCGCTTTCCCGTGCGCCAGCGCGACCAGTCCGACCCGCTCGCCCGGGGTGGCGCAGGGGAGTGCGGCGCCGTCGGTGGCGAGGACTTCCGCCCGGTGTGCGGCCGTGTGGTCCACGCTCATCATCAGCCAGCGCCCACGCAGGATCCGGGCCACATCAGGTTCGGTCGCGGCCAGTTCGTCGGCGGCGCGGCCGAGCACCTCGATCGCCTCCGGCTCCCGGCCCTGCCCGGTGAGCGTTTCCGACAGCGCCACCGCGACTCGCAACCGGGTGGGCGGATCGGCGATCTCCGGCAGCACCCCGAGCAGGTGCTCGATGCCCGCGGCCGGGCTGACGAAGGTCGCGGCGAGTCCGTGCCGCACCAGCACTTCCACCCGCTCGGCGGCCGGGGGCGGTTCGGCCAGCGCACGGGCCAGGTAGTCCGCGGCCACATCCGGTGCGCCGCGGCCGGTCGCCTGGGTGGCCGCGCCGCAGAGCAGGCTCACCGTCCACGGATCCGCGGCGGGCGCGGCCTGCCGCAGATGCGCGCACACCTGCTCCAGGGGGGCGCCGTCGTCGTGCAGCAGGGTGGCGGCGCGGCGGTGCCAGTCGTCCCGCTGCCGCGGGCCAAGCTGCTCGTAGACCACCTCGCGCAGCAGCGGATGACTCCACCGCAGCGGCAGTCCCGGCCGCAGCAATCCCAGCTGCCACAGGTGATCCCCGGCCCGGTGGCAGTCGGCCAGGTCCAGTCCGGCCAGCCGGGCGAGCAGGCCGGGATCGGCGCATTCGCCCAGCACGGCCAGTGCCCCGGCGAAGGCCCGCCCGGCCTCGGTGAACCCGGCCAGCCAGCCCCGGACGGTCGCGGCGAAGCGCAGGCTGGTGAACCGGGACAGCTCTCGCGGCCCCGCCGGGTCCATGGCCAGGGAGCGGGCCAGCAGCGGGTTGCCGCCGGTGGCCTGGTGGCAGGCCCGGACCAGCTCCGGCGTTGGCGGCTCGGGCAGCGCGGCGCTGAGCAACCGGCCCAGGCCCGCCTCGCTGAGCAGGCCGGGCCGGATCAGCCCGCAGCGCGGATCGGTGGCCAGCCAGGCCAGTGGATCCGGTGGCGCGTCCCGCTCGCTGGTCCGCCTGGTGAGCAGGAACAGCACCGGGTAGCCGCGCAGCCGCCGCCCGGCGTAGCGCAGCCAGCGCAGCGAGGGCGCGTCCGCCAGGTGCGCGTCGTCCACCACCAGGATCAGCGGTCCGCGGCGGGCGGCGTTGGCGCACAACCAGTACAGCCCGTGCAGCACCGCGAATGGCGCGTCCGCTGGCGGCTCGGCGCCGTCGTCCTCGGTCAGCACCCTGGCGGCCGGTCCGGCCGGACCGGAGAGCAGATCGTCCCGGGCCACTCCGGCCAGCAAGGGCCGGAAAAGCTGCCGGACCACGCCGAATGCCGGGGCCCGTTCCCATTCTCCGCACCAGGCCCGCAGCACCGTGGCGGTATAGGCCACCGCCCCGTTGGTGAAATGTTGAACCAAACTGGTTTTTCCTATTCCGGCCGGGCCTTCCACCAGTACCACCCGGGCCGACCCGGCCGCGGCCAGCGCCGCTTCCTCGGTCAGTCTGGCCAGCTCGTCCTCGCGGTCCAGCAGCTCAGGGGTGGTGCGCGGGCCCATGAGCCTCCCTCTCGATCCGGCGGTATCGCATTTCTCCAGTCAGGTTAACCCCGGTTTGTACCGGGAATGTCACGCCCGCCCGGCGAAGGGATCGAATTGTCTGATCGCCATTCTCGCCACTGTTGCCGAAATAGGTAAATAAACGGTAATCGGCTACCCGATAATCGTTGACCGTCCGGCCCGGCCCGCGGGGCGGCCCGCCACGCCGTGTGCGATCCTGGCGAACCCGGGCGTTTCCCCTCCGCGGAGCGGGTCCGCCCGTCATGCTGTTGGCCCATCGTTGCCCCGGAGCGAGGAGCGAGAAGTGTCCGCCGACTTGGAGCGGCTTGCCGCCGAGTTCGAGAAGTTCCAGGCCAAGATCAAGCAGGCCGAGGTGAAGTTCGCCGGCGTCGGGGAGATGCAGGACCGCCTGGGCCAGCTGGAAGCCTCGGTGACCTCGCCGGACCGCACCGTGACGGTGACCGCGGCCGCCGGTGGCACGGTGACCGGCATCCAGCTCACCCCGGACGCGGTGCGCCAGCCCGCCCCCGCGCTGGCCGCCACCATCATGTCCACCCTCACCGCCGCGGTCGCCGAGGCCGTGCGCCGCCAGGCGGGCATCGTGGACGAGACCGTCGGCGCGGCCTTCGGCCTCAGCGCCACCGAACAGGTCCGCCAGGCCCAGGAGCAGAACCTGGGAACCGCGGTCGAGGAACTCACGTCACACCACGGCAAGGCGCAGGCCCAGCCGAAGGCTCGCCCGGTCAAACGGGACGACGACGAGTACTTCGGCGACTACAGCGTGTACGGCGACGAAGAACCCCGGCACTGAGGACGGCACCGATGACAGGCCCCGGCAAGGTGAAAGTCAACGTTCCCGCGCTGACGAACTACGCCAAGCAGCTGGAGTACTACAGCTCCGAGGCGGACAAGTTCGGCCGCCTGGTCGACCAGGCCGATGTGACCAATGAGGCCTGGGGCGTCATGGGCGCCTTCGCCAAGGGCGCCTACACCGACCGGCTCGGCGAGCTGCGCGAGCTGCTGGCGGCGATGAAGGAGGGTGTCGCGGACCTCTCCGGCAAGCTCCTGGACACCGCCGCGATCTACAAGGGCGCCGAGGACGACGCGGTGATCAAGTTCGGCAAGCACGAAGCCAAGATCGACGGGCCGCGCGGGGGGAAGAAGGCATGACCGAGCCACGGCAGAGCATCGCGGACGGCCTCAACGTCTCCCAGTACGACGAGAGCTTCGCCGCCAACGCCGACCGGGCGGCCACCAAGACGCCGATCATCGGCGACGCCTACAAGGCCGGCAAGTCCATCGCCGCGCACGCCCAGGAAATGGGCCAGGCCCAGGACGCCGGCGATCTGGCCTCCTCCGCTGGCAAGCTGGCCGGTGACGGCGCGGCCTTCGTCGGCGGGGCCGCCGCGGACGTGACCACCTTCATGATGGACCCGATCGGCTGGCTGGTCAGCAACGGGCTCAACATCCTGCTCGAACTCGTGCAGCCGTTGCAGGACGCGCTGCACCAGGTCTCCGGCGACGGCCCGGCCATCGGGCACGCCTCGGACAACTTCGTCACCATGGCGCAAGGGTTTGTCGCGCTGGCCGAGGACTTCGAGAAGACCGGCGACACCTCGCTCAAGGACTGGGTGGACGAGGCGGGCGACGAGGCGCGCAAGGCCCTCGCGGACTTCTCCACCGGCATCCGCGGCGTGGGCTCCTGCGCGGGCTCGGTGGCCGAGGTGCTGCAGATGTGGTCCATGGTGATGGTGGTCATCGAGGAGGTGATCAAGGCGATCATCTCGGAGCTGATCTCCTGGCTGATCACCATCTGGCTGCCCGCGCTGGCCACCTCGATCATCTCCTTCGGCAGTTCGGTGGCCGCGGCCATGACCGCCTCCATCGCCAAGGCCGCCGCGGTGTTCAAGAAGGTCATGGGCTACCTCGGCAAGTTCGGCAAGCTGCTCAACATGTTCATGGAGTTCCTGGCCAAGTACGCCACCAAGGTCATCGAGTTCACCGGCAAGCTGCGGGTGGGCAAGGTGGTGGAGAAGGGCGACCGGGCCATCCCGCTGATCGGCAAGGTGGCCGACCGCACCGTGTTCCAGCCCAGCCGCCGGGTGATCACCACCGGCTTCGGCACGCACACCGGCGTTGGCCCGCTGGCCACCGGCGTGGGCATCAAGGCCGGGGCGGGCGCGGGCAAGGGCGTGTACAAGGAAGGCAACGAGGAACGCAAGGAAGACGGCCCGATGTTCAACAAGAGCGGCATCGGCGGCGATCACAGCGTTGAGGAAACCCGCGGCAACCTGGACATGTAGCGTCGCGCCATGGCTGTCCCGAATCCCGAGTTCCGGCCGCGGGTGCGCGCCCTGGTCGAAGGCCAGTGGCGCGAACCCGTGGTCGTGCTGCACCTGGGCGATGTCGGTCCCGACTTCTTCGTGGCCGGCAGGCGCAAGGACGGCACGATCAAGGGCACCCGCCTGATCCGCCGGTTCTTCTGGAACCTGATCCGGATTCCGGTCGGCACCGTGGTGAGCGTGGTGCTCTCGGTCATGGGCGGCGGCGCGGCCAGCATCTTCGGCGGCAAGGGTGCGGTGCGCGGCCCGGAGAACGCTCAGGCGCTGGGTCTGGTCGACGCGGCCAAGGCGGCGGAGAACCCTTGGCTGGTCTACTCGCCCTCGCACCTCGGCGTGGTGGACACCGGCTACTCCGACGATCCCGCGACCAACGAGCCCGCCAAGCTGGTGTGGCACGAGACCGCCCCGCACGCGCCGCGGCTGTGGCCGCGCAAGCAGACCCTGGTGTGGCCGGACAAGTCGGAGTTCCGGTTCGACCTCACCCACGAGGAACTGGGCATCCTCAAGCAGTCCTGACCCGCAGGGTGCGGTTGCGCAGTTCGGCCACCCCCAGCCCGAGCGCGATCATGGTCAGCAGGGCCGCGCAGACCATGGAAATGGTCAGGGACAACGGATAGTCCGCGCCGGTGGCGCTGATCGCGGTGTGGAAGACGGTGGCCAGCACCGCGGTGCCGACCGCGGTGCCCAGCCGCTGCCCGGTCTGCAACGCGCCACCGGCCACCCCGGCCATGCTGGTGGGCACCTGTTCCAGGGTGAGCGTGGTGTTGGGGGAGATGATCATGCCGCTGCCGATCCCGCCGATCAGCAGTGGCAGCACCATCGCCCAGCCCAGTGCGGCGGCCGGGACGAGCAGGGCGAGTCCGGCGATGGCGAGCAGGCTGCCGGTGACCAGGCTCAGGCCGGTGACGGTGAGGCGGCGGCCCCAGCGTTCGATCAGCCGCCCGGCGATGATCGCGGAGACGGCCGAGCCGACCGCGAACGGGGTCACCGCCAGACCGGACTCCAGGGGCGTGAAACCCAGGCCCTGCTGGAAAAACACCGCGAAGACGAGCCAGATGCCGGTGAACGCGCAGAAGTAGACGGTGCCCAGGGTGGCCCCGCTGGCAAAGCCCGGCACCGTGCTGAACAGCCGCAGGTCCAGCAGCGGCGAGCGACCCAGCCGGACCAGGCGGCGCTCCCACCACACGAAGGCCGCGCCCAGCAGGAGGGCGAGTGGGAACAGCCACCACACCTGGCCCAGGTTGCCCTGTTCGATCTCCAGGATCGGGAACAGCACGCCCACCACGGCCAGGCCCAGCAACACCGCGCCGAGGAAGTCCAGTTCGCTGGCCACTCCGCGCAGCCGGGCCGAGGACTTCGGCAGCAGCCGGGCGGCCAGCACCAGGGCCAGCGCGCCGATCGGGATGTTGACCAGGAACACCCAGCGCCAGCCCTCGGGATCGCCGAACACGGCCAGGATCACCCCGCCCAGCACCGGGCCGACCGCGGTGGAGATGCCGACCACCGCGCCGAACAAGCCGAAGGCCCGCCCGCGTTCCGGACCGCGGAACAGCTCCTGGATCAGCCCGGTGTTCTGCGGGGTGATCAGCCCGGCCGCCATGCCCTGCAACAGCCGGGCCACGATCAGCAGTTCGGGGGTGGTCGCGGCCCCGGCCAGCGCGCTGGTGAGCACGAAGCCGGTGAGCGCGATCAGGAACATCCGGCGGCGGCCGAGCGCGTCACCGAGCCTGCCGCCGAAGACCAGCACCAGGCCGAAGGTGAGCGCGTAGCCGGAGACCACCCACTGCACGCCGCCCGCGGTGGCGCCGAGGTCGCGCTGGATCGAGGGCAGCGCCACGTTCACGATGCTGACGTCCAGGAGCACCATGAACCCGGCGGTCAGCGTGACGGCCAGGGCCCGCCAGCGCCGCGGGTCCGGTTCGGCTGACAGTTCTGGTTCGGTTTGGGTCACCTCACCATCCTCGCGCGAAATCCCAGGGACGGCGCGCCGAACCTGTCGAATCACTATCCATCAGGCGCCGGAAATGGCCAAAAGTGCCAGACAGAATGCACGGTGTGTGCGGCGGTCCTGGAATGCGGGCGGAATACCGTAGTTTCGCGATCAGCCACGAACACCGAGGCAGGGAGAAGGAAATGAACATGCGCACTGTGCTGAAGGCGGGGGTGTCGGTGGCGGCCGGTCTGGTGCTGCTGGGCCAGACCGCCCTCGCCGCGCCCGCGGGCCCGGCCGATCTCGCCGACGCCGCCAACCAGAGCTGGCTACGGGTGACCCAACAGTTGATCAGCGCGCTGCCGCGGTCGGTGGACCAGCCGGGCAAGGACAGCGCCCTGCTGGTCAGCTTCCAGCCGCAGGCCCGGATGAACGGCGTCTTCGGCATCGCCCGCGACCCCGACCTGGGTGAGCTGGCCCGGTTCGCGGCCAGGATGCCCGGCTACAACCTGCCGTGGGTGCTGCGGGTCCGCGGCAACGGCACCGCCAAGACCAAGGCTCTGGCCAGCGGTTATGGCCTGACCGAGCAGAGCAGCCGGGACCTGGCGGTGCTGCAGGCCGGGGCGCCGCTGCCCGGCATCAGCATCCCGGGCGCGGTCGTCCGCAAGGTCGACGGCCGGTCCGCTGACGTCTTCCTGGACATCGCGGTCAAGGCCACCGGGGTCGACCGGGACAGCGTGCGCGAGCTGTTCCGTCCCGAGCTGTTCGACCTGCCAGGCGCCGGCGCCTACGTGGTGGAGCGGGACGGCAAGCCGGTGGCCACCGCCCTCGGTATCCGCGGCGGCGGCATGGTCGCGCCGTACTACCTGTTCGCGCTGCCGGAGGTGGCCGGTCAGGGCTATGAGCAGCTGGCCACCGAACGGCTGCTCAAGGACTCCTTCGCCGCCGGCGTCAAGGGTGCGCTGATCGGCACCGAGCCCACTAATGAGGCACTGGCCCGCATCCTGGGATTCCGCACTGTGGACACCTGGACCACGTACAGCGCGCCCCGCGGGTAATCCGGAATCAGCGCGGAACAACCGCCGGTGCGAGAATTCTCGCACCGGCGGTTCGCTTTTTGTCGGGCAGTGAAAAACAAATTCGCGCACAAAAGAACGCCGACTGCCTCGGCGGCCGGAATCACCGGTGGTCGTCAGCCAGAGTACATAGCATGCTATATATTTGCAAGGTATGGATCTCGGGTAGGGTGGCCGCATGGTCTCCGACCTTGAGGTGGACGAGTTCGCCCAGGCCTGCAACCAGGTCTACGCCCTGATGCGCCGCAACCGCAGCAGCCTGGCGGCCAGCTCGGGCGCCGGGCAGCTCTCCGAGTCCCAGCTGATCCTGCTGACCCCGCTGGCCGAACACGGCCCGCTGCCGGTGGGCAAGCTGGCCAAGCTGGCCCGGGTCTCCCAACCCACCGCCACCCGCGCGCTCAAACAGCTGGAAACCCACGGCATGGTCCGCCGGGACAGGTCAGTGCAGGACGATCGCACCGTGCTGGTCGCGCTCACCCCCGAGGGCGCGGCCGCGCTGGACGGCGCGGTGGACCGGATGCGCGAACTCCAGCGCGCGGCCCTGGAGATCCTGCCGCCGTCCCGCCGCGCGCCCATCGTCAAGGCGCTGACCGAGCTGGCCAAGGCCATCGACCAGTCCAGCTGATCCCCAGCCCCACGCCCCGAACCCCGATCCACACCCCACCGGCGTGTTGGCCGTTGTCGTACCCAGTCTTGGCCGAACCGGTACCACTTGGGCCAACTCGTACGCCCACTTGGGCCAACTCGGCGTACCAGTTGGGCCAACTCGCCGTCCACAACGGCCAACACGGGGTGGGGTGCTTAGTCCCGTGCGGCGAAGCCACGCAGGTGGGCCAGCGCGCCCTCGACCGCGTCGATCAGGTGCTGGCGGGAGCCGGTGGCCCGGTGCACCACCGCGCCGCCCTGCAACGCGCTCACCATCAGGGCGGCCAGCGCGGCGGGATTGGCCGAGGGCAGCAACTCGCCGCGGTCCCGCATGGCTTGCAGGCCCTCGGTCTGGAGTTCGATGAGGTCCTGGTAGGCCCGGCCGGCCAGGCGGCGCAGGCGGGGCTCGGGCTCGATGGCGCGTCCGGCCAGCGAGGCGAACTCCCCGGCCTGGTCGAACCGGCGGGTGCTGGTGAGGTCCTCGGCCCAGGTCTGCCAGCGCGCCCAAGTGTCGAAGGAGCCGTAGCGGTGCCGGAGGTGGGTCAGGCAGCGGTCGATCTGGCGGGCCGCGGCCGCGACCAGGAGTTCCTCGCGGCCGCCGGGGAAGTAGTGGAAGAGCTGGCCCTTGCTGGTGCCGGTGGCCGCGAGCACCGCGTCCAGCAGGAAGCCCTCCCGGCCGCTCTCGGTGAGTTGATCGGCCGCGGCTTCGAGGATCCGGCCGCGGGTGGCGGCGCCCTTTCCGGTGACCATGTCGCCAGCCTAGCTTTGGACTCGAAAGTCCAAAAACTTCTGGCTACCGTCAGTGGCATGAACCTCAACGGACCGATCACCCGCCGCTTCGTCACCGGGTTCAACGGGCTGGTGCTGCGGTTGCGCGACTCGGCCTGGCTGGGTGGCTTCCTGCGCAGGCACTTCACCATCGTCACCTACACCGGCAGGCGCTCCGGTCGCACCTTCAGCACACCGGTGGGCTTCCGACGGGCGGGTGACACCGTCACCATCACGGTGATGCTGGCTGAGGCGAAGACCTGGTGGCGCAACTTCCTCGGCGAGGGCGGCCCGCTGACCCTGGAACTGGACGGTGCGCCGCGGACCGGGCACGCGGTGTCCCGGCGGGTCGGCGGCAACCGGGTGAGTGTGCGGATCACCCTGGACTGACAGGTCCAGAATCGTCGGAGGTCTTGGGCGTGCGCAACCGTCCCAGCACCACGGCGGCGACCGCGGGGGAGAGCACCGACTCGCCGCGGGCGGCGGCCCGCACCGCGCGGCACAGCTCCGGGCGCGGGGTGTCCTTCCGGCAGGCGGCCACCACGATCACCCCGGCCGGGTCGCGGAGGAACAGTTTCGGCTCGGTGGCGGCGAAGGTCAGCACGCGGCTCATGGCAGTTCCCTTGCTGGAGTGGGTGATCATGCCGCCTCGTTCAGACGGCGCCGGTGAGGGCCAGGAAGGCGTCGTCCAGGGTGGCCCGCTCCAGCCGCAGGTCGATCGGGATGACCTGCTGGGCGGCCAGCGCGGAGGTGAGCGCGCAGGGAGTCGACCTCGATGACTGGCATGCCTTGAGCCTGTCCTGTGCCAGCAGGTCACAGGATCGCTCAGTCCGGTGGAGTTCGGCAGCGGGTGGTTGAGCCGGAATCTACTGATCGGTTGATGCGCCCGCGTCGTAGAGTCGGGGCATGGGCAGCCTGGCGATCATCGGCGCCGGACCGGCCGGACTGGCCACCGCGCGGGCGGCCCTCGAAGCCGGGCTGCGCCCGGTGCTGTTCGAGCGGGAGTCGCAGCTCGGCGGGGTGTGGCGGCCGGGCACCGGCGCGGCCTGGCCGGGCATGACCACCAACCTGTCCCACCAGCTCTGCTCCTTCTCCGACCAGGTGTGGCCAGCGGGCACCCGGGATTTCCCGCTCCGCGACGAGGTGCACGGCTACCTGTCCGGCTACGCGAGCGGGCTCACCCCGCGCTACGGCTGCACGGTCACCGAGGTCGCCCCCGCCGGCCGCGGCTGGTCGGTGACCTGGACCGAAGCGGGCCGGGTGCACCGCGAGATCTTCGACGCCGCGGTGCTGGCTTCCGGGGTGTTCTCCCGGCCGTGGACACCCGAGCTGCCCGGAGTTTTCGGCGGAGTGTCCGTGCACAGCAGCGGCTACCGCGGACCCGGCGGGTACGCGGGCAAGCGGGTGGCCGTGGTCGGGATGTCCTTCAGTGGCACCGAGATCGCCGCCGAACTGGCCGAGGCCGGAGTCGAGACCATCGCGGTCACCGGGCGCCCGTTCTGGATTCTGCCGCGCTACACCGACGGCGTGCCCCGCGACCTGCTCGCCATGACCCGCGGCCGCCAGCACGAACGCGAACAGCTCCCGCCAGCCGAGGCCAACCGCGCCGCGAACACCCGCTACCACGCCCTCGGCGGCAACCCCGGCCGGTTCGACCCCCGGCTCACCCTGGACCCGTGCTCGACCCTGCCGCCGCACCTGGTCGCCTCCGACCGCCTGCCCGCCCGGCTCGACGCCGGTGCGCTGCGGATCGCGGTCGGTCACGTGGTCGCACTGGCGGACAACGGGTTACGGCTCGCCGACGAGTCCACAGTGGACTGTGACGCGGTGATCTGGTGCACCGGCTACCGCCCCGAACTACCCCTGCCGGACCCGTTGCTGGCCGAGATCGACTTCGCCGACGACTGGCTGCAACCGTTGCTGCTGCACGGCTGCACCTTCCACCCGGCGCTGCCCGGACTGGCCTTCGTCGGCGTCTACCGCGGCCCGTTCTTCGCGGTCATCGAACTCCAGGCCCGCTGGGCGGTCGCCGTGCTCTCGGGTCAGGTCCCGCCGCCCGCCGACGACGAGATGCGGGCGGGTATCCAGGCTGAGCTGGACATCCGGTTGGCCCGCCCGAGACCGCAGTTCCCGCATGGCGACTACGTGGCCTTCGCCGACCGGCTGGCCACCCAGTTCGGCGTGCTGCCGTCCCTGGACCCGGCGGGGGAGTGGTACGAGCAGCTCTGGCACGGCCCGGTGATCGCCGGGCACTACCGGCTGACCGGACCGGGCGCGAAACCGGAGATCGCCGTCCAGCAGCTACGATCGGCGCGGATCCGGGTAGCGGGGAGGCCGGTGTGACGATCACGGCGCAGCAGCTTTTCGCCGCGCTGCCCGGCCGCTGGCGGTTCAGCCGGGTGATCACCGGTCAGGGCAGCGCGATCGGTGAGGCCCGGTTCGAGCCGGTCTCCGGCACCGAACTGCACTACCGCGAGGACGGCACACTCACCCTGGACACCGGCTACACCGGCCCGGCCTACCGCGAATACCGCTACCAACTCGACGGCGAGGTGCTCCGGATCTGCTTCCCTGACGGCCGGACCATGCACACCCTGCGCCCGGACGCCGCCGAGGCCACCGACACGCACCTGTGCGGCGCGGACGTCTACACCGGCCACTACCGCCTGGCCGACCAGGACACCCTGCACATCTCCTACCAGGTGGCCGGACCGCACAAGGACTTCACCATCGCGACCGTGTTCCGCCGGGTCAGCGGCTGAGCCTGCGCCGGACCTCCTTGGTCGCCAGGTACTGGGCCACATCGGAATAGCGCTCGGACTGGTTGGCGAACTCCACGTACGCCTTCGCCCGCACTAGCCAGTCCACAGTGGACGGACGAATCTGGGTGATCGCCTGCTCCAACTGGGCCATCCGCAACGGCGGCTCGGCCCCGCTGCGCAGTGCCTCGTCGATCACCGCGTCGATGGCGCGTTCGGTCACCGCACGCAGATCCGCCCCGCTGAACAACGCGGTCGGCTCGGCCAGCCGGTCCAGCTGCATGTCCTGGGTGGGCGCGGAAGCCAGCAGCACCCGCATGATCTCCACCCGGGCGGGCTCATCCGGCGGCGGCACGAACACCACCCGGTCGAACCGGCCCGGCCGCAGCATGGCCTCGTCCACGTCCCAGGGCGCGTTGGTCGCGGCCAGCACCAGCACCCCGTCGTTGTCCGAGCCGATCGCGTCCAGCTCCTGCAACAGCACATCCACCAGGCGGCGGGCATCCGAACCGTGGTGCTTGTGCCGGGAGAAGGCCAGCGCGTCCAGCTCGTCCAGGAACAGCACGCACGGCGCCTGCGCGCGGGCGGACTCGAAGGCGGCGTGCAGGTTCTGCTCGGAGACCCCGAGGTAGGGGTCCATCACGTCCTCGATCCGGACGTTGACGAACGGCAGCCCGCACTCCCCGGCGGTGGCCCTGGCCATCATGGTCTTGCCGCAGCCGGGCGGACCGTAGAGCAGCACCCCACCCCCGGTGCGCCTGCCGTACTTGGCGTACAGCTCAGGCCGGGACAGCGGCAGGATGATCATGCGGTGGATCAGCTGCTTGACCTCGGTCATGCCGCCGACCTGGTCGAAGGTCAGGGTTTCGGCCCGCGCCGCCGGACCCGCCGGGCGTTCGCCAGCACGCCCGTCGGCGGTGACCTTGATCGCGCCGCGGGCGGCGAGCAGCTCGTCCACCAGGCGCTGCAACTTGCCGACGCCCTCCACGATCCCGGCCTGCCGGGCGTGCTCCAGCGCGGCCCGCAACAGCGGCAGCCGGCCCTCGGCGGCGGCCAGTTCGCCGATGTGCACCAGGGATTCGGTGAGATCGGCGCCGTGGTGCAGCAGCCAGTCGTACTCGTCCAGCGCCGCCGGGTGCTGCCCGGCGGAGGACAGTTCCTCGGCCAGCATCAGCCGCAGCATGGCGTCCTCGGGACTGGCCGCGACCGCGCGGCGCAGGGACTCGATCCGGTGCTCGCTGATAGGGCTACCTTCATTCATGGCCGGGACCTCCGGGGAACGCTCTGCTCGCTTGTCCTGCGAGGACTGAAATGAGACGGCGTCCCCGGAGGTTTCAGCCGGAGGCTCGCCATCTCGGAA